>CAZJBO010000060.1:0-10920 GCA_964544075.1 uncultured Anaerolineae bacterium | reverse complement strand
TTGTTCTATGGCCTAAAGACCTGCGACGGGCACGGTTGCAAGGCCACCTGGCACGCGATCAAATGGATCGGGCCTTCGCCCGGCGAGACCGTTGATCTGCTTGTCAATCTGCCGGCCTTCCCGGAAAATTTCAGCGCCCCCGACTTCCTCAGCATAGACGGACGGCCCGGTCTGCGCTTCATCGAGCGCCCCATGCCCGCCTCCGGCGCAGCGCCGATGCGCGACATCGTGCATACTTGGGTGCTGCAAGCCGGCGTCTATGCCGAACACAACAAAGAGCGCACCTCCCCTGTCTACCGTCACCAGATGATCCGCGCCGGCGATGATGTCATCGTCACCAACCAAGACCTCGCGATCGCGCGCTATCGTGAGGCGGTCTCTAACCCTGCCCTATCTCTCTGGCCCAACGAGGGCACGAGCGGAGCACAAGGCAGCCTTGATGCCTTCGCACGCTATCGGATCATGCAAGCGGAACTGCTCAAGGGCGACATCCCGGCAGCCGGCATCGCGCGCGACGAGCTAAACCGCTTCACTTCGCAAGCCGGTGCAAGCGAGATTGTCGCGCTGGGCAATACGTTCTGGCAGCTCTACAGCGAGATGGCCGGACACAATCTGCACACAGCCTGCAATATGCTGCAACCATCCCCGGTCTACCAACCGGCCTTGCAGATCGCACAGCGGTACGGCTTCATTAAGAAAGCCTCACAGCTCTGTCCCTTCTAGCCGCGCTGACCGCGCCCGCGCCGGAGGAGCAGCGCCCCGCCGAGCAGCAGCACCCCACCGAGGGCGGTGTTTGAGAGGTCGGCGTTGAGCAGGGCAAAGAGCGTGAGGTAGAACCCGGCAAAAATGCAGAAGACACCTATCAGGATACCGGCGCAGTTCATCGGACATCCTCCCCTGCCGCCTCTAATATTGCCAGAGTCGCGCGTGCGGCGTGCTCCCATGTGAAACGCGCCGCCTGTATGTAACCCGCCGCGCCGAGCCTTGCGCGTAAATCCGCATCGCTTGTGATGCGCGCCATCGCCGCCGCGATCGCGCCGGTATCTTCCGGGTCCACCAGCAGCGCAGCGCTGCCCGCCACCTCCGGCAACGACGAAGTGTTTGCACAGAACACCGGTGTACCACAGCGCATCGCCTCCAACACCGGGAAGCCAAACCCTTCATACAGCGAGGGGAACGCGAAGGCGGCAGCGCCGCTGTACAGCGCAGCGATGTGTGCCGCATCCACATAGCCGGTGAAGCGCACCCAGCCCTCAAGCCCCAAGCGGCGCACCTTTGCATAGATGTCTTTGTACAGCCAGCCTTGCTTGCCGGCCAAGACCAGATAGTGCGTGGGAGCGTCGGCACTGCGTTGCCACATGGCGTATGCCTCGATGAGGCGGACCAAGTTCTTGCGCGGCTGAATGCTCCCCAGGTAGAGCAAGTAGGGGCCGGGGATATCGTAGTGGGTGCGGACGGCTGCGATGGCGTCCGCATCCTTCACCGGGGCGAGGTCGGGATCGATGCCGGGGTATACCACATGGATTTTGTCGGGCGCGATGCCATAAAACGCGGTTAAGTCACGGCGGGTGGCGGCGCTGATGGCGATGACATGACGCGCGCGGCGCGCGCTGTAGCGCGTGGTTAGGTCTATGTAGAAGCGCGTGGTGACGGTATGGGTACGTGGGAAGTAGCGATACCCCAGGTCGTTCACAGTGACTACGGCGCTGCCGGGGAACAGGAATGGCAAAGTGTGCGACGGCACAAAGGTCACGTCGGGGCGGTCAGACCAAAGCGCCCCCGCGAAGCGTAGGTGTGTCCAGAGGCGCGGAAAGGGGATGGGCTTCAGGGTACAACGCGCGGGTCGGCACGCGAAGAGGTCAGGCGGGGGCACGTCGCGGAAGTAGAGCGTGATGTGGTGAGGTGGGTCTAGTGCCAGCAGCGCGCGGATCAGGTATCGGCTATATACCTCGGTGCCAGTGCGCTTCCCGACGGTGCTGCGGCTGGCGTCGATGGCGATATGCAACGCTTATGCCTCGTCCCCTTCCATCTCTCCTGCCTCTTCCGCCCCTTCCGCCCATTCTGCTGCCGCTATCGTCTCGACGTCATCTGCCGCGTCTTCCGGGGCGAGGCGTCCCAGCGCCGTGCTCAGCACGCCCAACCCAATCAAGCCAATCGGTAGCGGCCACCAGGCACCGACGCCTTCAATGAACGCGCCCGATATTATCTTGAGTGTAAACAGCAGCGCGACACCGCCCGCCACGATGCAGCTCAGCGCCACCAGCATCAGACCGCGCACCTTTGTCAGCGCCATCGTTAGCAAGAGCGTCAGCCCCAACGCGACCGGGAGCAGCGGCCACAGCGTCATGAACGTCTCGTTGGGGAACAGCTTCCACGAGCCTAAGCTATCGACGGCTATCATGACGACAAAAATGCCCAAGAAAATCTGGGCGGCATCGGCGCGCTTGCGCGCTCTGGCGCGCTGCAACATAGCCAGTCCAAAGCCGACCATCAGCAAGTTTATCACCTGCCATGCTGCGGGCGGTTCGGTGGATCGATGGGCGACGAGCGCCCATACACCCACCGCGATCAACGTTAGGCCCACTACGCGCGCACCGGCGGGCATCCGGACGATAGCGCGGGCGGGGGCCTCTGTGTCGGCGGTCGGTGGATTGGTGGCGGTGCTTTCTTCCATGCTTGTATCCTGTTGCTCTGTAACCATGCAGATGACGCAGCTTAAGCGCCTATCGTCAAAGTGCCGCTTGCATCTTCCTTCCCTTACCTTTGGGTAATGGGGACATTTGCCGGGGTACGGAGTGACCGAAGGGAACGCCTCAGGCTCAAGGCCCCCGTGAAAATGACCACCGGTCAACAGTCTACCACTACCCACCTTTTTACTATACTTCTTTTCCCTACTTGTGGGTAATGGTAAGGAGCGCGGGGTGCATCCCTGTTGGGGACGAGCAGGACTTTACCACAGAGAGCACAGAGGCTCGGAGTTTTTTCTTCTCGCCCTGTGTTACTCCGCCAAAGTTCCCCTCTGGGTGAAATACATCCGGGCGCGGCGAACAAATACGATGGCTTTTCATCTTCGGTTAAGCTAAAAATGTTATACTAGAGGCTGAACAGCTATGGACTTGAGCCACCTATGCCCATCCGAGCACGTCTAACCCTTTGGAATACTGCCGTACTCACCTTCGTTATCATCATGTTCGGCTTGGTTGTCTTCAGTGCCCTCGACCTGACGCTACGCTCTGAGGTTGATCGGGCGCTCACAGATACCGTGGCCGAGGTCTGGGACGCTACCGAAATCCAGCCCGGTGATGACCGCATCGTAGTGCGCATCCCGCCGCTAGACGTCTTCCGTGCCTCACAGGTCTTTGTGCAGGTACGTGATGCCACCGGCGCCCTGGTCGACCAGTCCGATAACCTTGCGACACGCGCCGACCCCGCCGCCCCGCTAGACGCCGACACCCTCGACGTGACCGAAGAAACCTGGACCGATGTAGGCCACGACTCTCTGCGCGTGCTCACAATACCGCTCGAAATCGGCGGGCAGCGTGTCGGGGTGATCCAGGCCGCCGCCGACTTGGGGCCGATCAGCGTAGCCAAGTCGCGGCTGGCACGCATCCTGTGGGCGGTGGGGTTAATCTCTGTCGTCCTCTCGCTGATCTTGGGCGCGTGGCTGGCCGACCGCACGCTCAAGCCTATCGACGCCATCACCCAGGTTGCCCAAAACATCATCACCGCCGACGACCTGGGGCGGCGCATCCCATACGACGGGCCACAAGATGAGATGGGCCGCCTCACCCATACCATAAATAACACCCTCTGGCGCATGGAGCGCATCTTCAATACACAACGCCGCTTTGTGGGCGACATCTCACATGAGCTGCGCACACCGCTTACCGCCATCCAGGGCAACCTAGACTTGCTGCGACGGATGCCCAACGACCAAACCTCAATGGATGCCATCCACGCCGAGGTGCGGCGCATGGCGCGCATGATACGTGATCTGCTGCTCTTGGCCCAAGCCGACAGCGGACGCCTCCCCCTGGAGACCGAGACGGTCGAGCTTAATAAGCTGCTGATGGAAGCCTACGACCAGGCGTGCATCCTCAGCATCGACCGTGATATGGATGTGGCGCTGCTCCAAGACGAGGTGGTCAGCGTTGAAGGCGACCCCGACCGCCTCATGCAGCTTGTCATGAACCTGATTAGCAACGCGCTCAAGTATACGCCCGACGGAGGGCGCATCACCATTGCGCTGACGGCTTACAACCGATGGGCGCGTATCTTAATCTCGGATACCGGCGTGGGCATCTCGGAGCTAGACCTTCCCCACCTCTTCGAGCGTTTCTATCGAGTAGACCGAGCGCGCACACGGGCACAAGGTGGCGTGGGGCTGGGGCTATCTATCGCAAAGTGGATCGCCGAGGCACACGGAGGGCGCATCACGGTGGAGAGCCAGGTGGGGCACGGTACGACGTTCACGATATGGCTGCCGATGCCCGACGTCGGCTCTACAACAGAGCCGGAATCGGATAAGACCACGCGCACACGCTTTACAGTGGCGCGGCGACGGCGGCGCGATGTGGCGGCGGAAGATGGGCCAAAGGCCCGTGGAGTGTAACGCCGGTGGCGCGCGTCCTATCGGGGGGAGGGACGCACCACTTTATCTCTTAACCGCGTAGACACCAACGTAGCTCGATAGTTTCCGCGTCACGACCAAGCGCATGAGCAATTTGTTTAATACACCCAGACGCTTATAAGCATACTTGATGAAGGCCAGGCGGCCCACCTCAAAGCCCCGGTCATCGAGATAGTTCGCCAAACAAACCGGGTGTGGGAATATGCGATGGTCGGGTGCGCCTCGAAACATGCGTCGGAATTGCGCGTCGAGCAAATTGTCGCGCAGCAGAAAGCGCAACAATAAAGACAGATTGAGCGGGTTAGGATAAGTCATCACCAGCACGCCGCCGGGCTTGAGGATGCGGGCAATTTCGTCAAATACGCAGTAAGGTGTGAAGAGATGTTCGAACACTTCGAGCAATAACACTACATCGATCTCTGCATCGGCAAAGCGCGTTTCGAGGATTGACATAGTTTCGTACCGCAGCGCATGTTTCGCCCGGCGCGCCTTAGTCTCCTCGGCGGCCAGAAAGCCGGCAAGCCGCTCCGCATCGACATCGATCCCGATCAAGCGGTCTGATGCCCGCATAGCATCGACAACAGCATAATGCACCGAAGCCTCGGCATATGTGCCGATGAATCCCACATCGAGCAAGACTCTGCCGTCCGGTGCAAGCCTGTCGTCAAGGCTGTGCAGCACAAAAGCTGTTCGCGAGGCATAGGTTTGTCGCATCCGGTTATCGCTTTCCCCACAACTTTATCGCGGGCAGAGGCAGTTGCGTCTCATCAAACATTCTTCACCGTTAGTGGAGGGTCTCTTCCGCCACGGTCACCGCCGCCAAGCGGTCATGGTCAATCGCCACGCCCAACCCGGCCTTGTCGGGCACATCGATAGTGCCGTCGGCGTTGAGCGTGTGGTGCTCGGTGATGTCGTGCTCCCAATATCGGTCGGTCGCCGAGATGTCGCCCGGCAGCGTAAAGCCCGGCAGAGACGCGATCGCCAAGTTGCCCGCGCGCCCGATCCCCGTCTCCAACATCCCGCCGACCCAGGCCGGTGCGCCTGCCTCCACACAGACATCATGGATCGCGCGCCCTTCATAGAGGCCCCCGACCCGTCCCGGCTTCATGTTGATGATACGGCAAGCCCCCACCTCAAGCGCGAAGTCGGCGTCGCGCGCGTGTAAGATGCTCTCGTCCAAGCAAATATCGCTCTGGAGCTGCGCTTGCAGCTTGCTATGATACCAGATGTCGTCGTGCCAGAGCGGTTGTTCGAGCATCAGCAAGCGTAACGAGTCAAGCGCTGCCAGGTGTGCCGCGTCGTCAAGCGTATACGCCGAGTTCGCGTCGAGCATCAACGCAATGTCAGGGTAGCGCGCGCGGACGGCAGAGGCTGGCGCGACGTCCCAGCCCGGCTTGATCTTGAGCTTGATGCGCGTGTAGCCCTCCTCCAACCGCTTCGTGACAATCGCAAGAGTCGCATCAATGCTGGGCTGGATGCCGATGCTCACCCCCACCTTAACCGCCTTGCGGCGCGGCGTGGCATAACGGCCCGCGTGGAGGTAATCGGCGAGCGGCAGGCCGTCGGCCTGTGCAAGCAAGTCCCAGACTGCGCCCTCTAACCCGGCCCGTGCCATCGGGTTACCCCGATAACGGCGAAAGAGGCGGCGCAGCGCTTCGATAGACGCAATCTCGCGGCCCAAGAGCAGCGGCCCAAAGTGGTCACGCAGCATGTGCCAGACCGTGCCGATGGTCTCGCCGCTGTAGTCTGGGCGGTCGTGTGCGACGCTCTCGCCCCACCCGGTGAGACCTTCGGCGTCTATGCGCACGATGACGGAAGGGCGCAATGCCGCGCCCCCGAAGCTGGTGACGAGCTTCTCGACCAACTCCATCTCGACGCGGAGCAAGGTAATACGTTCGATCTTGACCGGCATAGGGCCTCCCTCAAGGCGTGATGTGGGTATGTGAACAGACTTGATAAGCCTAGCAACAAACACCGCCAGAGGCAAAATTTAGCAACATTTGCATCTACCCACGCCGCCGCATACAGAAAAAGGGGCAGGCCGACAAACGGCCTGCCCCTTTGGGATCACTAAAGGTACAGAGCGGCGCTATGGAGTGGAGCCTATGCTGCCGCCGTTGAAGACGAGGTTCGCCCAGTCATTATAACCGGCGAGGTTGTTTGCAGAAGAGCCGCTGTTGTTGATGTCCTGGCTTATGTTCATATCTACCGCATCGCCGTCACAGTTCCAGTCCACCGGACCGGTGACCGATACGAGCGGCTGGAGGACGCCGCCGCAGTAGTACTGCGTCTTGTACCCGTTCGCCTCGCTGCCGCCGCCAAGCCCGTTCGGTTCATCAAGGCTGCTCTCATTTAGGTTTGGTAGGGCAAAGCGTGAGTAGTCGAACTCATATCCATTGTTCCGATAGACACCGGTGAGCTTGAACATCTCGTTCATGACGCTCAAGTAGTTCGGCTTGTCGTTTGCATGGTCACCGCCGCCGTTCTTTAGACCCAGGTTGTGCCCCAGCTCATGGAGGAAAGCCCCGATTTTCTGGTTATCGGTACCGCCGGCGCCGCCGTTCCATTGCCCCAGCGTGACGATGAAGTCGGCTGCGGGGATGCCGCCGAAGGTTAGCCCGCTCGATGAGGTCCCGGCGTTTGAGTGTTGGTCGGCCCATATCATATAGTGATATACCTGGGCGCGATGGACCGCGTCGAAGTGGGTGGCCTTGAGCGCGTTGAATTCGGTGTACGCGGGGTTCAAGTCGCCGTCGTAGGGCACTTGGTTGCCCACTTCGAGGTGGAGCTTGATGCCGGTTACCCCGTCGGGGTTGTTGACCGGCGCCGCCGCAAACACGGCGACTATGCTGTTGATGACCGCTGTGCTGGGGGCCAACCCGTTGGTGGCCGAGGCACGGTACATATAGTCCATCTCGACGAAGACATCTTTATGCTTGGGGTGCGCTCCGGCAGCGGCGAGGTTGAGACCGTTGACGCCGTGTACCTCCCATCCGTCGAGCAGGGCATCGCCGTCTGTATCGGGGTTGTGGGGGTCGGTGTTCCAGGTGATCTCTTCATAGTCGGTCAGCCCGTCGTTGTCGCTGTCGGTGGTGGCGTCATTGACTGTGAAGTTTTTCGTGTTGCTCCAGGGGGCATTCCCGCCATCGTTCCAGGATTTGACGCTCCAGTTATGGTCACCCAGCGTCAACGTGAGGTTGGGCGTCGCGGCGCAGTTGCCGGTGCCAGCCGGACAGCCGAGCGCTTCGGCGGTGTACCACTTCTCAAGCAGCACCGTGCTCCCCTTGACGACCCGTAGCTTATACCAGGTCGAACCGGCGACGGCCCCCCAGACATATTCCGGCGAGGTTTCCCAGATATTGCCGTCGGGTTCGGTTAACACCGTCACGGCGGCGGGGGGCGTGATGTCTACGGTGAAGTTGCCTTCGGCGCTCCAGGGACCGTTCCCGGCGTCATTCCACGTCCTAATGTACCACTTGTAGTTGTGATGGTTGGTCAGAGCATAGACGGGGTTGATCGTGCAGGTGCCGGTGCCACCGGCGCATCCGGCGGCCTCGGCTGTATACCACTTATGGAAGAGCACGCCGCTGTCATCGCCGATCCAGAGCTTATACCAAGTTGAGCGGGAAACCGCATTCCATGTGTAGTCCGGCCTTAGGGTGTCATCGACGAGGGAAGCCGGGCTGGTTAGGGTTGCTTGGCCGGGCAGAGGAATATCGACGTTGAAGTTACCCTCGGCGCTCCAGGGACCTTCGCCCGCCACGTTCCGGGTTCTGATGTACCACTTGTAAGCGTGGTGGTTGGTCAGAGCATAGCCGGGGTTGATCGTGCAGGTGCCGGTGCCACCGGCGCATCCGGCGGCTGCGGCTGTATACCACTTATAGAAGAGCGCGCCGCTAGTGTCGCCGATCCACAGCTTGTACCAGGTGGCGTGTGCATCTGCGTTCCATGTGTAGTCCGGCCTTATGGTGTCATCGACGAGGGAAGCCGGGCTGGTTAGGATTACTTGGCCGGGCAGGGGGATATTGGTTGTGAAACTACCGGCATCGCTCCAGGGGCCATCCCCACCCGTGTTTTTGGTCTTTATGTACCACTGGTAAGTTGCGTTGTTTGATAAGACAAAGCCGGGGTTGATTGTGCAGGTGCCTGTGCCACCGGCACAACCTGCCTCTGCCGCCGTATACCATTTGTAGAACTTGCCGCTGCCGCCCTCGCCAATCCACAGCTTATAATGCGTCGAGTTGGCGTCTGCATTCCAGGTGTAATTCGGCAATTCGGTGTCAATGCTGGTGCCACCGGTGGGGCTGACCAGAGTTACCTTACCGGCAGGGGGAATGTTGACGTTGAAACTGCCTGCATCGCTCCAGGGGCCATCTCCGCCTGCATTTTTAGTCTTGATGTACCATTGGTAGCTGTGATGATTTGTTAGAGCAAAGTCAGGGGTGACCTTGCAAGTGCCTGTGCCGCCGGCACAGTCTGCCTCTGCCGCCGTATACCATTTGTAGAACTTGCCGCTGCCGCCCTCGCCAATCCACAGTCTATAATGCGTCGAGTTAGCGTTTGCGTTCCAAGTGTACTCTGGCAATCCGGTATCTACGGTAGTGCCACCGGTGGGGCTGACCAGAGTTACCTTACCGGCAAGGGGGATATTGACGCTAAAGCTGCCCTCATCGCTCCAGGGGCCGTTGACGCCATCATCCCAAGTTTGGATTGCCCATTGGTAAGATTGGTTGTTGCTTAAGGTATAGCCGGGGTTGACCGTACAAGTGCCTGTGCCGCCGGCGCAGCCTGCCGCTGCTGCCGTGTACCATTTGTAGAACTTGCCACTTCCGTTCTGGCCAATCCACAGCTTATACCACGTCGAATTTGCATCAGCATTCCATGTGTAATCCGGCGAGAGCGTGTTGTTTATGACCGTGCCCCCGATCGGGCTGACCAAAGTCACTTTGCCGGGTGCCGCAGCGCTCACAGATGCCGGGGCTGATAGAAATTCGTCGGGGCCTTGCGAGAGAGCTTGGCTCGGCACCAAGAATAAGATCAGTGACAGAACCATTAGCATATTGAAGGTTTGGCCCTTCAGGGATGTGGATATATCTTTACTCATAATTAACTTTACCTCCTAATGTGGATCAACCTTAACAATATGCAGGACCGAGCTTAATTTGAAGTCGTTTTTAGTAGTTTTCGTTAAGGTAAGTGCAAAGGCTTCCGCCTACAAAAGCCGTTGTCACAGGTCTGACTATACCAATGTCAAGGGCTACCGTTACCTTAAGCTAAAACACTTTTTTTTCTTTGTCAATCGTTTTTTGTCAGAAATATGTGACAATCGAACGCGCTAACTAACTAGACAAAGGGCAAGTGCAAGGCCGTTCTACCGGGGGAAGAACGGCCTTGCATGAGAGATGGAGCTTGGCACCGCACCTATTTGCGCGGGCCTCCGCAGGTACGTCAGTGGTTAGTTGTAAAGTTACCTGCATCGCTCCAGGGGCCGTCCCCAAAGGCATCCCGTGTCCGAACGTACCACTGATACGACTGGTGGTTGGTCAAGTCGAAGTTGGGAGTGACCGTACAGGTACCTGTGCCACCGGCACAGCCGACTTCTGCCGTCGTGTACCACTGGTAGAATTGGCCGCTTCCGTTTTGACCAATCCACAATTTATACCCTGTCGCGTTGGCGTCTGCATTCCAGGTATATGGCGGCGCAAGTGAAGTTATGGTACCGCTTGGGCGGACCAGCGTGACCTTGCCTGCGCGCGGAACGTTGGTTGTGAAGTTGCCTGCATCGCTCCAGGGACCACCTCCCGCCAGATTCCATGCCTTGACGTACCACTGGTACGACTGCTGGTTGGTCAAAGTGAAGTTGGGGGTGATGGTGCATGTGCCGGTACCACCGGCGCAGCCCGCCGCCGCCGCCGTATACCACTTATAGAACTTGCCGCTCCCGTTCTGTCCGATCCACAGCTTGTACCAAGTCGCGCGGGAATCGGCATTCCAGGTATAAGCCGGTGTGAGTGAGCTTATGGTACCGCTTGGGCTGACCAGGGTTACCTTACCGGTGGGGGGGATGTTGATGTTGAAACTACCGGCGTCGCTCCAGGGGCCACCTCCCGCCAGATTCCAGGCCTTGACGTACCATTGGTATGATTGCTGGTTGGTCAATGCATAGCCGGGGTTGATCGAGCAGGTGCCGGTGCCACCGGCGCAGCCCACCGCCGCCGCCGTATACCACTTGTAAAACTTGCCGCTCCCGTTCTGTCCGATCCACAGCTTGTACCAAGTCGCGCGGGAAT
>CAZJBO010000059.1:9382-10926 GCA_964544075.1 uncultured Anaerolineae bacterium | reverse complement strand
TCCGAGGTCGGCGCAGCCGACGTGCTATCTAGCCTGCGGTTTCAACCGCAGGCTAGGCCCTCAGCTTAATATCAGACCGCAAAATAATATTATGGGTACCATTAAAAACATGAGCACAAATCACCTTTCATTGGCGGAACTGCGCCAGGCCATCGAAGCGAAGACCGCCAAGCTCGCCGTTATCGGCATGGGCTATGTTGGGCTGCCGGTGGCGGCGATGTTTGCTAAAGCCGGTTTCCAAACCACCGGCGTAGATATCGACGCGGCGCGCGTGGATATGATTAACCGGGGCGAGAACCCGATCAAGGGCGTCGAGCCGGGGCTTGATGAACTCATCGCCGAAGTGCGCGGCAAACTGGTCTGCACCACCGATTACGCCGCGCTGCGCGAGGCAGACTTCATCACAATATCGGTGCAAACCCCGGTTGAGCAAAGCGATCACCGCCCGCGCTATGCACACCTAAAGGCAGCGCTGCAAGCGTTGGGCGCGGTCCTCAAGCCGGGCGCGGTCGTCGTAGTCGAGTCCACGCTTGCGCCGGGCACTGCGCAGCGCCTCGTGATCCCCACCCTGGAGGAGGCCGGCGGCGGCAAGGCCGGTGTGCACTTCTGGGTCGGACACTGCCCGGAGCGCGTTATGCCCGGCAAGCTGCTTTGGAACATTGCTAATCTCGACCGTGTGGTGGGCGGCCAGACGCCCGAAGTGGCCGAGGTGATGGTGGCGCTCTATCGGCACGTGGTCGCCGGCGCGCTCGACCCCACCGACCTACTCACCGCCGAGCTGGTCAAGACCACCGAGAACGCTTACCGAGATGTGCAGATTGCCTTTGCTAACGAGATTGCGCGCATCTGTGAGGCGTTGGGCGGTGATGTGTGGAAGGTGCGTGCACTGGTGAACCGGAGTCCGGGCCGGTCGATGCACTACCCCGGCGCGGGGGTTGGCGGGCACTGCATCACTAAAGATTCGTGGTTGCTCATCGCCAATGTGCCAGAGTCGGTGGCGCCGACGCTGTTGCCTACCGCGCGCCGTGTCAACCGTGCGATGCCGGGGCATGTGGCCGACCTGACCGAAGCCGTCCTGAGCGACCGGGGGGTGGCGGTCGGCGATGCGAGCGTCGCGGTGCTGGGCTATGCTTACCGCGAGAATACCGATGATACCCGCGACACTCCCAGCCAAGCCTATATCGACATCATGCGTGCGAAGGGCGCGGAGCTGCGCATACACGATCCCTTTGTGCCGCCCTATCAAAGCGACTTGGACACGGTGCTGCGCGACGCCGATGCTGCCGTTATCCTGGTGGCGCATGACTTGTATTGCCAGAAGGACTGGGGAGGAGCGCTCAAGCTGATGCGCACCCCTGCGCTGGTCGATGCGCGCCATGTTTTGCCCGATGGCTTCGCGGTTGATGGGGCTGCTGTGCGCGTCTTGGGGCTGGGCGCTGTAGAATAATATGAGGTGCCTGGGGTGCCTGGGGTGCCTGGGGTGCCTGGGGTGCCTGGGGTTGAAACCCCAGGCTAATAGCAAACCGTCGGCTGAAGCCGACCTT
>CAZJBO010000059.1:0-9282 GCA_964544075.1 uncultured Anaerolineae bacterium | reverse complement strand
GCCTGCGGTTTCAACCGCAGGCCGGGGGTGAGGGGACTTATGCCTGAGGTTTCAGCCCCAGGCGGCAGGCAAAATTAATAGAAAGGATTAACCCTAATGATAAAAGCTGCTGTGATCGGTGTAGGGGCGATGGGGAAGAACCACGCCCGCGTTTATCGTGAACTTTCCGACGTGACATTGGTCGGGGTGAGCGACGCCAGCGCAGAAACCGCCGCGCGTGTGGGGCGGCACCTCAACGTGCCGCACTTCACCGATTATGTGCGTCTGCTCGATGCGCACCGCCCCGACATCGTATCGGTGGCCGTGCCGACCAACCTGCACTTCGAGGTTGCCAAGAGCTTGGTTGCGCGCGGCATCCACGTCTTGATAGAGAAGCCCATCACCGAGACCGTCGAGCAGGCCCAAGCACTCATCAAGCTGGCGGCAGAGGCCGGGGTCAAGCTGGGCGTGGGCCATATCGAGCGTTTTAATCCGGCGGTGGCCGAGCTGCGCCGCCGTCTGGAAGATGGCGCGCTCGGCGAGACCTTCCGGGTACAGTCGCGGCGCATGGGTCCCTTCCCGGCGCGCATCCGTGATGTGGGCGTGGTGATCGACTTGGCGAGCCACGACCTGGATATGGTGCGCTACGTCTTGGGTGTCGAGGTGACGCGCGTCTATGCCGAGACTGCCAACAGCATCAACACCGACCGTGAGGATATCGTAGACTGTGTGCTGCGCTGCGAAAACGGCGTTATCGGCACGCTCAACGTCAACTGGATGACGCCGACCAAGATACGCGAGCTAAGCATCATCGGGGCGCGCGGCATGTTCTTGGTCAACTATCTGACCCAAGAGCTGTACTTCTATGAGAACCAAGTTGCACCGAGCCGCTGGGATCAGCTCAGCATATTGACCAACGTCAGCGAAGGCAACACAACCCGCTACCAGATCGCGCGGTATGAGCCGCTGAAGGCCGAGCTAGACAACTTCGTGCAGGCCGTGCAGAACGACGGCGCGCCGCTGGTCTCCGGTGAGGATGGCTTGCGTGCGTTGGGGCTGGCCCAGGCCCTGATGCGTTCCGGCCAAGAACACCGCGCCATCGGGCGCGATGAAATGCCCTGGTTGGCGTCGAAGTGATACGGCGGTGCAGCGACTGCGGAGCCGGGGGTCAAACCAGGCTGAGACATCGTTTCAGATGATTTAGTCGCGCAAAAGCGTTTAACTATACTTAACAATCTCTAGAGGCAACATATCAATGAATGACCTGAGCAACAGCCGCATTATCGTCATCGGAGGAGCCGGCTTCGTCGGCTCTCATATCGTAGACCAACTGCTCGAAGAAGATGTCAAAGAGGTCATCATCTTCGACAATTTCGTGCGCGGCACGCGCGCCAACATCGCACAAGCGCTCAAAGACCCGCGCGCGCGCCTCGTCGAAGGCTCGATCACCGACATTCCCTTGCTGAAAGAAACCATGCAGGGCATAGACTATGTCTTCCACCTGGCCGCGCTCTGGCTCTATGAGTGTGTACACCAGCCGCGCCAGGCGCTCGAAGTCAACGTGGTGGGCACCTTTAACGTGATCGAGGCCGCACGTGAGGCCGGGGTCAAGAAGGTGGTATATTCCTCCTCCGCATCGGTCTATGGCGATGCGGTCGAGGTGCCGATGACCGAAGCGCACCCCTTTAACAACCGCACCATGTACGGCGCGACCAAGATCGCCGGCGAGCAGTTCTTCCGCGCCATCTACGAACAGCACAAGCTCGACTACGTCGGCCTCCGCTACATGAACGTCTACGGCCCGCGCATGGACTATAAAGGTACATATGTAAGCGTCATCATGAAGGTGATCGACAAGATTTTTGCCGAAGAACGCCCGATCATCTTCGGCGACGGCTCTCAGAGCTATGACTTTGTCTATGTATCGGACGTGGCGCGCGCCAACCTCATGACGATGAAGAGCGACGCCACCGATGTCTTTCTCAACGTAGGCAAGGGCGTCAAGACTACCATCAACGAGCTGGTGCATCTGCTCCTAGAGGCGCTGGGCACCGATATGAAGCCTGAATATCGCGATGCGCCCATGTTTGTCACGCACCGCGTCGGCAGCACCGCGCTGGCCGAGGAACTCACCGGCTTCCGCGCGGAGGTTGACCTTGAGGCAGGCATCCGCCGCATCGTCGAGTGGCGGTTGCGTGAGCGCGCGGCGCGCAAGGCATAAAGCCCCCTCACCCCCGGCCCCTCTCCCTCAAGGGGCGAGGGGTGATTGCGGCTGGGCCGGCCCCGGCCCTCAAGGGGCAGGGGGGGGACATCGTCTTGCCTATCGCATCGCGCGGGGGCTGTCTGAGGAGTGAAATAAAAGGGAGGCTTATGTATGTGTGGGATTGCCGGCATCATCCAGCTTAACGGCGCCGCAGCGCCCCGTCCGCTCATCGAGGCAATGGTTGAGGTGCAGGCCCATCGTGGCCCCGATGGGACGGGCTTCCTGGTCGAGGGGCCGGTAGCGCTGGGACACTGTCGCCTTTCCATCATCGACCTTTCCGCGCTGGGCGCACAGCCGATGTGCAACCACGACGGCACGGTTTGGATCACCTACAACGGCGAGCTTTATAACTATGTAGAGCTGCGCGCCGAGCTGATCGAACTCGGCCACCGCTTCCGCACAAAGTCCGATACCGAGGTCATCATCAAAGCCTACGAAGCCTGGGGCGATGCCTGCCTAGAGCGCTTCAACGGCATGTTCTCCTTCGCGATCTGGGACCAGCTCAACCGCCGGGTGCTGTTGGCGCGCGACCGCTTCGGGGTCAAGCCGCTCTACTATACCCACCAACCGGGGCTGCGCCTGCTCTTCGCCTCCGAGGTCAAGGGGTTGTTGGAGCACCCTTCAATGCAGGCGCGCGTGAGTCATGAGGGCTTGCAGCAATACTTCCTTTTCCAGAACATCTACACCGACCACACGCTCTTTAAGGACGTGCACCTGCTGCCGCACGGCTGCTTTCTGGTGGCCGACCTCGCGGCAGGCACCCTGACGGAGCGGCGCTATTGGGACTTCGACTTTAGCCACTATGACGACACGCTCGACCGGCAGAGCGCCGATGCAGAACTCTACCGGCTCTTCGTGCAGGCGGTGCAGCGTCAGCTCATGAGCGAGGTGCCCCTGGGTAGCTACCTCAGCGGGGGGCTGGATTCGGGGTCGATTGTGGCGATCGCAGCAACCCACATTCCCCGCCTGAAGACCTTCACCGGCGGCTTCGACCTTGCTTCGGCCTCGGAGATGGAGCAGCTCTTTGATGAGCGGAGCGCATCCGAGCTGATGGCGAGCACCTTCGGTACCGAGCACTATGAGACCATCATGCGCGCGGGCGATATGGAATATGCCCTGCCGCGCCTCGTGTGGCACCTGGAAGACCTGCGCGTGGGGCAATCCTACCCAAACTTCTACATCGCGCGCCTGGCGAGCAAGTTTGTCAAGGTGGTGCTTTCGGGCGGCGGTGGCGACGAGCTTTTCGCCGGGTACCCCTGGCGCTATAACCGCGCTATCCACAGCACAAGCCCCGGCGCATACTTCGAAAACTATTTCGACTACTGGCAGCGCCTGGTGCCCGCCACCGACCACGCCGCGTTCTTCACACCCCGGATGCGTAGCCTGATGCCGCCCGACAGCTATGGCTTCGATGTCTTCCGCGCGGTCTATGCCGGCTATCCCGGCACGATGGCCTCGGTGGAGGACCTGGTGAACGCATCCCTATACTTCGAGGCGAAGACCTTTATGCAGGGCTTGTTCATCGTAGACGACAAGCTCATGATGGCGCACAGCATCGAGGGGCGCGTGCCCTTTATGGATAACGACTTGGTGGACTTCGCCATGCGGGTCCCGCCACACCTCAAGCTAAACTATGGCGCACAGACCAACGGCAAGCGCGATGAGGTGCTGCTCAAGAAGCGCAGCCAGTCGCCCAGCAGCGATGGTAAGCGCATCGTGCGGAGCGCGCTTAAGCGCCTGGTGCCGGACGAGATACTCCGACGCAACAAGCAGGGCTTCAGCGCGCCGGATGCCTCGTGGTTCCGCCGCGAGAGCTATGACTATATCGACAAGCTCTTGGGGCCAGACGCCCGGCTCTACGCCTTCCTCGACCGGAAGATGGTACGCCGCCTGCTCGACGAACACCGCAGCGGCAAGCAGAACCGGCGCTTGCTCATCTGGTCCCTGCTGAGCTTTGAATGGTGGTGCCGCATCTTCCTGGCCGGCGAGCGTCCAGGGCCGGTGCTGTGAGATATTGGCGTATATTCCGGCGCTTGCTGCGCGCCGCCGTCGAGGGGGTGCTCGCGCCCGGCCTGCTGCTGATGGCGCTGGTGGCGCGCTTTGTGCCCAAGCGCTTCGATGTGGGCTTGGGGCCGGAGCCGCTCATCAACAATGTCTACCACAAGCAGGCTCTGGTCCGCTATGGTTATCGCGCCCAGACCTTCGCCTTCGCGCCCTACTACATCACCGCAGAGTTCGACATACGGGCCGACCGGCTCCGCCTGCCGGTGCTGGGGGTCGAGAGCGCGCTTTATGGCAAGCTGGTGCTCTTCGTCCGCACGCTCTTCTGCTATCGCTGTGTCTATATCTACTTCAACGGCGGCGTGCTGGGCTTGGCGACACGTTGGCTCTGGCGCTTGGAGCCGTGGCTATATAAGCTGGCGCGGGTCAAGGTGGTTGTGATGCCCTACGGTTCCGATGTGACCGATACCCGCCGTATGGAGAACCTGCCCTATAAACACGCCCTGCTCTGCGATTATCCCGACCTGGGTCGGCGCGCCCCGCGCATCGCGGCACAGGTTGCGCTCTGGACGCGCCACGCCGACCACGTCATCGCCGGCTGCGATTGGGTCGATTATCTACCCTACTGGGATACGCTGATGCTGGCGCACTTCTCGATAGATACCCAGGCATGGCGGCCCGGACCGGCGGCAGCCCCTCTTAACCAACCGGCGTCGGGGGAGGGCGGCCCTTTGCGCATCTTGCACGCGCCCAACCACCGGACGGTCAAGGGCACCCGGCATCTGGTCGAGGCGGTGGCGGCGCTCCAAGCCGAGGGCCTGCCGGTCGAGCTGATAATCTTGGAGCGGCAGCCCAACGCAGAGGTCAAACGGGTTATGGCCTCGGTGGACCTGGTGGCCGACCAATTCATTGTCGGGTGGTACGCGATGTTTGCGCTAGAGGCAATGGCGATGGGTAAGCCGGTGCTCTGCTATCTGCGCCCCGACCTTGAGGCGCTCTATACGACGGCGGGGCTGGTCGCGCCCGGCGCGATCCCCATCATCAACTGCACGGCGGCGACGATCGCGCCGGTGCTGCGCCGTCTGCTCGCCGACCGCGCCGCGCTCGCCGCGATCGGGCAGCGCGCGCGCGCCTATGTCTGTCAACATCACTCGACCGAGGCGGTGGGCGCGGTGTTTGATAGGATCAACCGGCGGCTGATGGGGTAATATTAAGGTGATAGGGGTGGGAGACCCGCGCCGAAACACTTTCGCGACTTCTAGCAAGTGAGCAAACCGTTTTGTCTGAGAAAAAAACCCTCCGCGTGCTGCATATCGCCAATATCGCCAACAACGCCTATCTAAACGCTAAACTGCTAAACAAAAACGGCCTGGACTGCGATGTGTTGTGCTACGATTACTATCACATCATGGGCTGCCCGGAATGGGAGGATGCAAACTTCGTGGGCCAGGTCAGCGACCAGTTCCGCCCGAACTGGCGCGCGGTTGATCTGCGCGGCTTCGAGCGTCCGCACTGGTTTGCACAAGGGCCGTTCCGGACCTGTGTCCGCTATCTTCTGGCCCGGCGGCGTGGTCAGGCGCGCCGCGCGCGCTTCTGGTGGTGGGTGATGGATATGCAGCGCTGGATGCTCGCCGCCGGTATCTCTGCGCCCCGCCGTATCCTCTTGGCGCCGCTGCGCATCGCGAGACGTCTAAAGAACCTGGCGCGCCGTTGGCTTTGGCAGCCGATACATGCCGCCTTTGGGCTGGGGCGCGGCATCTATCGGCGGGCGCGGGCACAGGGTCTGCGCACCGGCCTTGCCTATTACCTCCGCCGCATACGCGGCGCGCCCGCCGATGCCCTGCTCGATGTGCCCCCCGCACCCGACGCGGACCGCCCACCCCCGACGCCCTATCAACGCCGCGCCGCCGCGCTGATCGCACGCTTTGGGGCGCTCTTCCCCGACCGCTCCGACCCGCTCACCTTTGACGACCTTGTCGGCTGGCAGAAGAATGCGTCGTTGCTCAAGGCGCTCTTCGCCGAGTATGACATCATCCAAGCCTACGCCACCGACCCGATCTTGCCGCTCGTGGTGGGCAAGCGGCCCTATGTCGCCTTCGAGCACGGCACCATCCGCAGCATCCCCTTCGAGGCGACCCGACAAGGCCGCATTACCGCGCTCAGCTACCGCCTCGCCGACGGGGTTCTCATCACCAATGCCGATAACAAGCGTGCCGCCGAACGCCTCCAACTGCCGAACTATCGCTTTGTCCCACACCCTATCAATGAACGCTGGTTCTTGCCCGACGTGGGGGCGGCGCTCCGCACGCAGCTCAAGGACATGCTCGACGCCGACTTCCTCATCTTCCACCCTGCCCGCCAACACTGGGAGGCGCGCCGCCATCCCAGCTGGGAGAAGGGCAACGATATCTTGATTAAGGGTATGGCGCGTTTCATCAAAGAGGTGGCGCCGCGTGCGGCGGCGGTCTTTGTAGCGTGGGGGCAGATGATAGACGAGAGCAAGGCGCTGCTGGCCGAGCTGGGTATCGCCGACCGGGTCAAGTGGATCGAGCCGGTGCATATGGCGGATATGGCGCGCTATACCGACGCTTGCGACGTGCTGGCCGACCAGTTCTACCTGGGCGCGTTCGGGAGCACTATGCCGCGCGCGCTGGCGCAAGGTACGCCATCGTTGATCTGCCTTGACGAGGATATCCACCGCTGGTGCTTTGATGCGATGCCGCCGGTGATTAACGTGCGCACGCCTGATGCGGTATATCGGGGCCTCAAGCGCGCCTACGAAGACCCCGACTGGCTGGGCGACCTGGCAGAGCGTGGTATTGCGTGGTACCGGCGCTACCACTCGAACCGGGTGATCTATGAGACCCTTAGCCGCCTATATGATGAACTGGTGCCGCCGGACGCGGAGGCGGACCGATGAACGATATGCGTTCACAAACCGTGTTGGTCATCGGGGCCGAGGGGTTCATCGGGCAGCACACCCTACGACACTTGTTGCCCCACCATACCGTCTATGCTACCCACATCCCTACGCAGACCCCGCCTGCCATCGAGGGCGTGCGTTGGTTGGCGTGCGATCTCACCGACGCCGCCGCGCCCGATCTGTGGCCTGCTGTGTGCGACAGCGTGATCTATCTGGCACAGTCGCAGCAGTGGCGTCGGTTCCCTGCCGGTGTGCTCGACATGCTTCATGTCAACGTTGACGCGCCCTTGCGCGCCGCCGAATATGCGCGCCGCGCCGGGGCTGCGCGTCTGATCTTCGCCTCTTCCGGCAGTGTCTACACGCAAACCGCGCGCCCGGCGCGCGAGACGGATGCTTTCGACCTGCACGCGCCACGCGACTTTTACCATGCCTCTAAGCTGGCCGCCGAGCTGCTATTGGGTCCGTACGCCGCGTTGTTCGAGGTGGTCTTGCTGCGCTTCTTCATGCCCTATGGCGTGGGTCAGAGCCAAACTATGCTCATCCCGTCGCTGGTGCGGCGCGTCCGGACCGGGCAGCCGATCTCGCTGCATGGGCAAGATGGCTTGCTCTCCAACCCGGTCGCGGTGGCCGATGTCGCCGAGACTCTGGGGCGCTGTCTGACGCTGGGCCGGTCGGTTACCCTGAACGTGGCCGGGCCGGATGTCCTTACCTTGCGTGCGGTTGGTGAGTGTATTGGACGGGTGTTGGGCATTGCACCGCGCTTCGAGACGCACCCCGACCAGACGCCGCCGGTGATTGTGGGAGATACTGCGCACCTGAAGGATGTGTTGGGCTGGGCACCTGAGACGCGCTTCGAGGCGGGGCTGCGCGCTTGGCTGCATAAGGGCGCGGGGTGACCGGCATTTGCGCGGCTCTGCCGCGTTTAGAAGTAGTACAAAATAGTCATTTATTTCAATATAGAGTAGGATAGACAATCTCTAGTAATACTTAGTAATAAAGGAAGCGAGGGAAAATATGTATAAGGTTATCGTTATAAGTTTGTTCTTTGTGTTGATCGTCCCGCCCATACTCACGCCCGCCGCAGCGCAAGGTCCCCCAAACCCTCCGACGCCCGGCAATGGCGGCGAACAGATCGCGTTTGTCTCCAACCAGGACGGTGACTATGAGGTCTACCTAATAAACACCGACGGCACCGGCTTGCGCCAGGTAACCAATAACGAAGATGTCGATTGGTACCCCGCATGGTCGCCGGACGGCACAATGCTCACCTTCGGCGCAAGCCGCGCCGGTGGCAGCTATGAGATATATACCATAGGCGCAAACGGGAGCAACGAACGAGTCTTGACCAACAATGACGCAAGCGATCTAGACCCGGCATGGACGGCAGCGGAGGACGAGTCTGGCGGCATCCCGACCGCGCCCGGCGCCGGACTCGGCGCGGGGTTCATCGCGTTTGTCTCCGACCAGGGCGGCAATCAGGGCATCTACTTGATGAGCAGCGACGGCAGCGGGGCGCACCTGCTCACCTCCGGCAATGCTCAGGCAAAAGACCCTGAATGGTCCCTGGACGGGAAGAGCCTCTTCTTTGCCGACAAAGACGCCACCGGTGATGACTATGAACTCTACGTCATCGCGCTCGACATCCTGGCGCTCGACGCCGGCACGCGCCCCATACGCCAGCTCACCGACAACGATGCACAAGACGAAGGCCCGGCCATCTCGCCCAACGGTCGATACCTGGCCTATTCCTCCAACCAAGACGGCGACTATGAAATCTACGTTCTAGACATCTACACCGAAGCGGTTACCCGCCTGACCAACAGCCCCGGCTATGACATCAGCCCCGACTGGTCGCCCGACGGCGAGCGCATTGTGTTTGTCTCAGACCGGGACGGCGACTATGAGATATATATCATGGACGCCGACGGCGCGAACATCAAGCAGCTCACCAACAACGCGGCAAGCGACCTGGGGCCGGCTTGGTCGCCACGCACCACCGCCAGTACCGAGGTAGTCGTCCCCGTGGCTACCGTCCAGCCGGTGGACGCTACAAGCGATATGTGCCGGGAGGTCAACACCGAACCGGGAAGCGCCACTGTGCGCAGCAGGCCGCGCA
>CAZJBO010000058.1:0-11054 GCA_964544075.1 uncultured Anaerolineae bacterium | reverse complement strand
CATTTTTGCCATAAGAGTTATGATAGGGTTCGTTGCTGTATATCCCAAAATCGGATATGCTGATATAAACGTCGGGCGCGGCGATAAGCACGAGGCTGGTTATGCAACTATCTTTGTTTGATCTGGAAAGACCCCGTCATGTAGCGCCGTTTAAACAGGCGCTTTTGAAGTGGGTGGGTAGCAAGCAGCGCTTTGCGCACGAGATAATATCGTACTTCCCCCTTGAATTTGGCACATACTACGAGCCATTCCTCGGCACCGGCGCCGTGCTTGCCACCTTAGCCCCCGACCGCGCGCTTGGAACAGATACCTTCACCCCTTTGATGGAGATTTGGGCTGTCCTTAGAAGCGCACCGGCAATGCTTAAAGAGTGGTATGCCACACGTTGGGAAGAAATGATATCGGGGGATAAGGTAGAGGTCTACGAGCGAATCAAAGCATCTTACAACGCTAACCCTAATGGCGCTGATCTGCTATTTTTATCGCGTTCTTGCTATGGTGGTGTGGTGCGTTTCCGCAAGGCTGATGGGTATATGTCTACACCTTGCGGCGTGCATACCCCCATCAAGCCCGAAACCTTCGCGCGTCGGGTAGACGAGTGGCATAGACGCACTCAATATACCCGTTTTGCTTGCATGGATTATCAAGCTGCGATGCGTCTAGCCAAGCCGGGCGATCTGATCTATTGCGACCCGCCGTATACCTACAGCCAAGCAATCTTGTATGGCGCGCAGAGCTTTAGCTTGGAACGTCTCTTAGAGGTCATTGCCGAAAGTAAGGAACGCGGTGTTTACGTCGTGTTGAGCATTGACGGCACCAAGCGATCGGGGGATATGGTTTGTGATCTTCCGATCCCCGACGATCTCTTTGTACGCGAGCGGTTTGTAAACATCGGGCGCTCAATGCTTAAGCGCTTCCAGATGAAGGGCCAGACGCTTGAGGGTGAGGAGGTCAGAGATCGTCTATTGCTGACTTACTAGCCCCTTTGTCTCTTATTGCTCCCCGCTCAGCCAATCCCACACACGGTCGAAGAAGCCTTTGTTAGTGTTCTGTTGCGGGATGACCTCGCGCCCCATCGTGGTGGCGAGCTGTTCGAAGAGCGCGCGCTGCTCGGCGCTGAGCTTCTTCGGGATGTCTACCTGCACCACTACCAGCTGATCGCCCCGCCCGGATACACTCCCGTCGCGGCGCAGCTTCGGCACGCCCTTACCGCGCAGCCGGAACACGCGCCCGGCCTGGGTGCCCGCCGGGATGCGCAGTTCGTCCTCGCCCTCCACCGTCGGCACCGTGATCGTATCCCCCAGCGCGGCTTGTGCGACATTGATCGGAATCTCTAGCACAATATCATGGTTGCGCCGCCGGAAGAACTTGTGGGGCCGCACGCGCACGTGTACATACAGGTCGCCGTTGCCCATGCCCCGGTCGCCCGGCTCGCCCTGGCCGCTCAGCCTTATCTGCATCCCGTCGTCAATGCCGGGCGGCACGGTCACGGTGAGGTGGCGCGTCACCTTTGCCTTGCCCTTGCCCGCGCAGTGTTTGCAGGGTGTATCGACGATCTCGCCCCGGCCCTGGCAGCGTGGACACTGGGTTGTGTAGAGCATCGAGCCAAAGAGCGATTGGCGCACCTGGCGCACCTGGCCGGTACCGCCACATTCAGGGCAGCGGCGCGGTATGGTGCCCGGCTCGGCCCCGCTCCCCCGACAGATCGGGCAGTGTTCGAGGCGGTTGATGTCGATCTCTTGCTCGGTGCCGAAGACGATGTCTTCAAAGTCGATGCTTAGGTCATAGCGTAGATCGCGTCCGCGCTGTTGGCGTGGGCTGCGTGCGCTGCGCCCGCCGCCGAAGCCGCCGAAGAAATCGGCGAAGATGTCTTCGATGTCGGGGAAGCCGCCGAAGCCACCGTTGCCCATCTCTACCCCGCTGTGTCCAAAGCGGTCATATCGGGCGCGTTTTTCGGCGTCGCTGAGCACGCTGTAGGCCTCGTTGATCTCTTTGAAGCGCCCTTCGGCGTCGGCGTCTTTGCTCACGTCGGGGTGATATTGGCGGGCCAGCCGGCGGAAGGCTTTCTTCATCTCGTCGGGTGTGGCCGAGCGCGAGACGCCGAGCACGTCGTAATAGTCGCGTTTGTGTGCTGCCATATAGTAGCTAACCTAACATAACATGTGCCCGGCGCCGCAAGCGCCAGGCGGAAAGATGATTGTCGCCGACCCCACAGGAGCAGGCTGAGCCGATACCATTATATTTTGCCCTTACCCGATGCTTTACGCCACTTTCGGGTGTGGGCTTTGAGCTGTGGGTATTCCCTTCGGTCGCCCTTCGGCCCCTCTCCCCTGTGTTGGGGGGAGAAGGGCCTGGGGTGAGGGGGTAGGAAATACCTGTGGGTGGCCTCCCTTATGCCTCGGTGAATTCGCCATCCACGACTTCTTCGCCGCCGGCGCTGCCGCCTGCCGGGGCTGCGCCATCGCCGGGCATCGGGCCGGTGCCGGTGCTGGGCGGGGCTTCGTACATTGATGCGCCGAGCGTTTGCAGCTCTTGTTGGAGTTCTTCGGTGGCGCGGCGTATCGCTTCGGTGTCGCTGCCCTCAAGCGCTTTGCGCACGGCTTCGGCTTTGGCTTCGGCGCGTTTCTGGCGTCTTCGGGCAGCTTATCGCTGTAGTCGCGGATAAACTTCTCGGTGGTGTAGGCCGCGCTGTCGGCATTGTTGCGCACTTCGATCTCTTGGCGGCGCTTTTCGTCTTCGGCGGCATATTTCTCGGCGCTGCGCACCATGTTGTCCACCTCGGCCTCGCTCAGGCCGCTGGAGGCGGTGATGGTGATCTTTTGCTCGCGCCCGGTGGCCTTGTCCTTCGCGGTCACGTTGAGGATGCCGTCGGCGTCGATGTCGAAGGTTACCTCGATCTGTGGCACGCCGCGTGGGGCGGGTGGGATGCCGTCGAGTATGAACTTGCCCAGCGATTTGTTGTCGGTGGCCAGTTTACGCTCGCCCTGCACCACGTGGATCTCAACCTGGGTTTGGCTGTCGGCGGCGGTGCTGAAGACCTGGCTCTTGTTCACCGGGATGGTGGTGTTGCGTTCGATGAGCGGTGATGCGACGCCGCCCAGGGTCTCGACGCTGAGGGTGAGCGGGGTTACGTCGAGCAGCAGCACATCTTTTACCTCGCCGCCGAGCACGCCGCCCTGGATCGCGGCGCCGATGCCGACGACCTCATCGGGGTTGACGCCCTTGTGCGGCTCGCGCTTGAAGATGCGTTTGACGGCGGCTTGTACTGCCGGCATCCGGGTCATGCCGCCGACCAAGATTACCTCATCGATGTCGGAGGCGGTTAGGCCGGCGTCCTTGAGCGCTTGTCGGCAGGGTGCGATCGAGCGTTCGATCAGGCTTTCGGTGAGCTGTTCGAGCTTAGAGCGGCTGAGTGTCATGTTGAGGTGCTTGGGGCCGCTCGCGTCGGCGGTGATGAAGGGCAGGTTGATCTCGCTCTGCATCGTGGTCGAGAGTTCGATCTTGGCGTGTTCGGCGGCCTCTTTGAGGCGTTGGAGGGCCTGGCGGTCCTGGCGTAGATCGATGCCCTGGTCTTTTAGGAATTCTTCGGCGATCCAGTCGATGATTACGCGGTCGAAGTCATCGCCGCCGAGGAAGGTATCGCCGTTGGTCGAGCGTACCTCGAACACGCCTTCGCCCACGTCGAGGATGGAGATGTCGAAGGTGCCGCCGCCCAGGTCGAAGACCGCGATCGTCTCGTCCTCGCTCTCGCCCAGCCCATAGGCCAGCGCCGAGGCGGTCGGCTCGTTGATGATGCGTGTCACGTCGAGGCCGGCGATCTTGCCGGCGTCTTTGGTGGCCTGGCGCTGGCTGTCGTTGAAGTAGGCCGGCACGGTGATGACGGCTTGGGTGACGGGTTCGCCCAGGTAGGCTTCGGCGTCGGCTTTGATCTTTTGGAGCACCATCGCCGAAATCTCCGGCGGCGAGTATTCCTTGCCGTTCATGTGGATGCGCACATCGCCGTTGGGGGCAGCCGATACTTTGTAGGGGATGGTTTCGAGCGCGTGTTTTACTTCGGGGTCGTTGAACTTCCGCCCCATAAAGCGCTTGATGCTAAAGATTGTATTCTCTGGGTTGATGATGGCTTGCCGTCGGGCGATCTGGCCCACCAAACGTTCTTTGTTCTTAGGGTTGATCGCTACGACAGAGGGGAAGAGGTTTCCGCCTTCTGCCGAGGGGATGACGGTTGGTTCGCCGCCTTCGATGACGGCGCATACCGAGTTTGTAGTTCCCAGGTCGATTCCGATTATTTTACCCATTGTCTGTCTCCTATAATTTTATGTTTTACATGATTTATTTTGTTCATTTAGCCCTGGCGTTGATGTCGGCATGTAGGTTTTACGTCGCGACGCGCACCATTGCCGGGCGGATTACTATATCGCCGAGTTGATAGCCTTTCTGCAAGACCTCCATGACGTGTCCGGGTGCATATTCGTCGCTTTCGCCCTGCATCACTGCCTCGTGTTGCTGTGGGTCGAAGGGTTGGCCCAGTGCGTCGATCTCGGCTACGCCGAGGCTCTTGAGGGTGCTTTGCATCTTGCGCTGCACCAGCGTGACGCCGGCGACCCATTCGTTGTCTTGCAGCTCTGCCGGGATGTTTTCGACCGCGCGGGTGAAGTCGTCCAGGGCGGGCAAGATGTGGGCCAGCACGTCGGTCTTGGCGCGCTGATAGGTTTCGGCGCGCTCGCGCTCGGTGCGCTTCCTATAGTTGGCGAAGGCGGCGCGTTCGCGCTGCCAGCCGTCAAGGTTCGCGGCGGCCTCGGCCAGGGCTGCGGCGTGTTGTGCTTCGGGTGTGCTTTTGCTATTTGTTTCTTCTTCCGTCGCTTTTCTTGCCGCTTCTTCCTGCTGTTCAATTGTTTGTTCCATCTCGTCCTTTTGCGCTTTTTTTACCATCTACTCTTCCTCTTTTTTGTTTGGGTCGGACGGCTCGGCGTACACGTCGCCGTATATATCGATCAACAGGCCGTTCATGAGGCGCGCCACATAGCGCACTGCCGAGATCGCGCGGTTGTAGTGCATGTGGATGGGGCCGAGTATGCCCAGCGCGCCGGTGGCTTGTCCGGAGATGCCATAGCGCGAGAGCACCATGCTACAGTGGCTGAGGTTCTCCCAGCGGCCCTCGCCCCCGATGACGACTTGCACGACGCCGATTTTTGGCCCCAGTGCCTCGCTTAGGATCAGGTCGAGGAGGCTGCGTTCTTCGATCACGCGCAGCGCTTGTTGTGCGCCGGTGTTCTCTGGGAATTCGTCCAACACTTCGCTCAGGCCGTGGTGATAGACGTGGTAGCTGCTTTGTGTGTCGGAGCGCTCTATGATGTCGATCACCAAGTCGGTGACCTCTTGGGCCAGCAGGGGCATATGGCGTTGCTGTTGCCGGATCTGTCGCCCGTCGAGGTTTGTGCAGGCGTCATTGATGCGCGCCGCGACCTGGCTGAGCATCTCTTGTGAGACCGGTTCGGCCAGTGTCAGCATTTCTTGGCGCACTTCGCCGCTGCGCATCACCAGCACCATCAGCACCAGGCGTCCTTTGGTCGAGATCAGCTCCAGGTGTTTGAAGTAGTTGATCTTCACGTGGGGCGGTGTGACCAGCGAGGCGCCTTGTGTGGTCTGTGCCAACACTGCGGCTGCCAGCTGTAGCCACTGCTCGATGTCGAGGCGGGTTTGGTGGAACTGGTGGCGGATCATGCGTCGTTCGTCATAGGCCAGCTCGGTATTGCCGATGAGGTGTTGTACGAAGTAGCGGTAGCCATCTTCGGTGGGCACGCGCCCTGCCGAGGTATGCGGCGCGTTGATGTAGCCGAATTCCTCCAGGTGGGCCATCTCGTTGCGCACGGTCGCCGAGCTGACCCCCAGGTCGAAGTTCTCGACCAGTTGTTTCGAGCTGATGGGGGTTGCCGAGCCGATATACTCGCGCACAATGAGGCGTAGGATATGCTCTTGGCGTTTGGTTAGTTCGGCGAACTGCGACGACCGATTTAACATGGCAGTGTATAGCTCCGCGCGCTAAAAAACTTAGCACTCGACCACTTAGAGTGCTAAAATGTATCTAGCCTGATACTACCATACCCATGTACCACACGCAAGCACACGCAGTGGAGATAGGGTGTTTTTAACACATTTCCGATATTTGTTTGAATACCATCCCCTGGGGGGGGCGGCGTGCTTCCCCTCACCCCCTATCCCCCTCTCCCTCACCGGGGAGATGGGGAACCGGCGCGCGCTTCTGGCTCGACCCCACTATCCACCACTGGTTCGAGCAAGGCGGGGAACCGGCGCGCGTGCTTCTGGCTCCCCTCGCCCCTTGAGGGAGAGGGGCCGGGGGTGAGGGGGAACAAAAACCCCCGCGCGCGGCGAAGTTTGACGCCGCCGATTGGCTCTGGTACGCTTACAGGCACAATGCTAAGTGAACCTTAGAGGGTGAATGTTTATGAACAAGCTGCTTTCAACTATACTCGTCGCAATGCTCCTGCTTGCGATCGTCCCCGCTGCTTCGGCACAACAAGAGGAGACCGGCGCGATCGCCGTGCCGCTCTGGAACGCCAACGCCTATTCGACTACCGACGGCGCATATGAAAACCTCTTGGTCGTGCTCGAAGAAGGCGCGCGCTACCCTATCCTGGGCCGCAATTCCGACGACTCGTGGTTTTTGATTAACTATGGCGCGGGCCAGGGCTGGGTGCGTGGATGTGATATTGTCCTCACCGGCGATGATATTAAAACCGTGCCGGTCACCGGCGCTGCCGGCACCGCTGCGGCTGCGGTGGTCCCCGCCGCCGGTGGCTATACCGCCATCCCCACCGTCTCGCTCCTGAATGTGCGCGCCACCCCCAGCACCTCCGCCGACCTGATCTCACGTGTGAGCGCCGGTAACCGCTATCCGGTCTTGGGCCGCAACGAAGGCGCAACCTGGCTGCTTATCAACCACGGTGAGGGGCAGGGCTGGGTGTTTGGAACTTTCGTGAAGCTCTTGGGCGGCGATGTTAACGCCCTCCCTGTGACCAACGCGGTGGGCAACCTGGTCGGCGCGCCGGCTTCGACCGCTTCGGCTGCACCTGCGGCGGTCGCTGCGGCGGCCCCGGCTGCCAGCGGCCTGACCGTCACCCCTAATGCTTGGCTGCTCAACGTGCGGAAGCGCCCCAGCACCGCCGCCGCCGTGCTCGGCAGCCTGGAGTGGGGGCACAGCTACCCGGTTGTGGGGCGCAATGCCGATACAAGCTGGCTGTTGGTCGATGACGACGAGGCGCGCGGTTGGGTCTCGGCTAAGTTTGTAAACGTCGCCGGCGGTGACATCAACAGCGCGGTGGTGACCGATGTCGAAGGGACCCCCGGCGCACAAGCGGCGGTCGCAGCGGCCACGACATCTGCCACCACCACGGCGGCGGTTACCGGCACTGCGCCTGCCGCCACCACCGCCCCGGCATCGGGCAGCACGGTCTTTGCGGTCGCCTTGTGGGAGCTGAACGTGCGGGCGCGCGCCACGACGCTTTCTGATGTGCTGGTCCGCATCAAGGCGAACAGCCGCTATCCCATCATCGGCAGGCTGGCGGATGGCAGCTGGTGGCTGATTGACTATGGCACAGGGCAGGGCTGGATCAGCAGTGGCTATGCGCGCTATGAGTTCGAGGGCGGCGGCATGGACTTTGAAGACGTGCCGGTGATTGAGTGATCTTTGCCGACCTGGGCTTAAAATCTCAGTAAGAGCAAGTACGTCGGCTTGCGCCGCCCCCACGCACACATAAGAGACGCGCGTGTGTTAGGGTCGGCGGAGCCGACATATTATCCTAGCCTGGGGCTTCAGCCGCAGGCGCTGGGCTAAAGAGCCGAGGCTAACCGCAGGCGTTTTAGGCATCATCCATGACCTTTGCAACCCCGCTTGCTTTGCTGCTGCTGCTCACCCTTCCCTACTTCGTGTGGGTGGGGTGGCCGCGCTTGCCCTTCCGCCGCCGTGATCTACTTAGCTTGGTGCTGCGCCTCATGATCGTGTTCTTGCTCGTCATGGGGCTGGCCGGCGCGCAGCTCGTCTTGGCCGCCGATACGCTCGCTACCATCTTCCTTGTCGATTTTTCCGACAGCATGGGCGCCATACGCCGACAAGCCGCGATCGATTATGTCGAGGCAGCGCTCGGCAGCATGAGGCCGGATGACCAGGCCGGTCTTATCCTCTTTGGCGCCGACGCACTGGTCGAGCGCTCCCTCTCGCCTGGCCGCCGCCTGGCCGAGATTTATTCCACGCCCCTTACCCTAGATACCAACATAGCCCAGGCGATCCGCCTTGCGCTGGCGCTCTACCCTCCGGGGATGGCGCGGCGTATGGTGATCCTCAGCGATGGGCTGGCAACGCGCGGCGATGCCGAGGCAGCGGCACGCTTGGCCGCCGCCTCGGATGTGCAGATCGATTTTGTCACCTTCGAGCGCCCCTCCGAACCCGAAGTCCTCATCACCGAGGTAAACACACCCGCCCGGCTTGACGAGGGCCAGTTCTTTGACCTCAGCCTGACGCTTGAGAGCAACGTGTACGGCCCCGCCACGGTCACCGTGATGGCGTCGGGGCAGGTGGTGCATCAGCAGCGGGTGGCGCTGCAAGCCGGCACCCAGCGCTTTGTCTTGAGCCTAAAGGCAGGCGCGCCGGGCTTTACCGGTTTCCGCGTCATGGTCGAGCCGGACGGTGCGGATACCTTCTATCAAAACAATGTGCTCAGCAGCTTCAGCCGTATCACCGGCGCGCCGCGTGTCCTGCTGGTGCGTAAGGACCCGCGCAGCAGCGCCGAGTTGGTGCGCGCGCTGGAGGCTACCGGCATCATTGTAGATGAGGTTGCGCCAAGCGCGCTGCCGGTCGGCCTGGCCTCGCTGGGGCCGTATAAGAGCGTGGTGTTGGTCAACGTGCCGGCGGCCAGCCTCTCGCCCCGCCGTATGGCGGTGCTGCAGGTTTATGTACGCGACCTGGGCGGTGGGTTGGTGGTGGTCGGGGGCGATGCGAGCTATGGCGTGGGCGGCTATTATGGCACCATGCTCGAAGAAACCCTGCCGGTCGGTATGCAGATACACGATAGGGAACGCTTGCCCCGGCTGGCGTTGGTCTTCGCCATCGACCGCTCCGGCAGTATGGCGCAGCGCGAGCGTGTCGGGGGTTATACCCACCTGGATATAGCGAAGGAGGCCATCCTCCGTTCGGTTGAGCTGTTGGGTCCGATGGACGCGGTGGGCGTGCTCGGCTTCGATAGCAGCGCTTTCTGGGTCGTCGATCTACAGCGCCTTGATGACCGCGCGGCGGTCAACCAAAGCATCGGCACGCTGATCCCCGGCGGCGGCACCAGCATATTCGCGGCGGTGGACGCCATCGCCGCCGTCCTGCCGGCATATGATTCCGACGTTAAGCACCTGGTCTTGCTCAGCGACGGCGCGGCCAACCCGCAAGGTGTCTATGAGACGGTTATGGGTATGTATGAAGAGGCGGGCGTCACGACCTCGGTGGTGATTATCGGCGAGAATGCGCTGACCTGGCCGCGCCGCCTGGCCGAGGCGACCGGCGGACGCTTCCACTGGGCGCCGGATGTATCCGCGATCCCTGCCATCTTTACCGCCGAGACTGTGTTGGCTGCGCGTTCTTACCTCGTCGAGGAAGAGTTCTACCCCACCCTCGGCACGCCCAGTACGCTGCTCTCCGGCATTATCGATGTGCCGCCGCTGCAAGGCTATGTCGTGACCGAGGCGAAGCCCTCCGCGCAGACTATTTTGCTCTCCCATGAAGGTGACCCCCTGCTCGCGGTCTGGCAGTATGGCCTGGGGCGCGCGGTGGCCTGGACCTCGGATGCTTCGCCCAAGTGGGCGCCTGCCTGGGTCGCCTGGGAGAACTTCGCGCGCTTCTGGGGCCAGGTGGTGCGCTGGACTATTACCGAGGGTGCGGATGACAATATTGAGGTGCTGGTGGCGGCGCATGACGGCACGGCGCGGGTTAGCGTGGATGCGATGGATCGTGACGCACGTTATCTCAACGGGCTAGACTTGGTGGCGCGGGTGGTGGACCCTGACCTAGACGTGGTGGATGTGGCGCTGCAACAGGTCGCGCCGGGCCGTTATGAGGGGGAGTTTGCGCCGGCGGTCGAGGGGGCATACTTCGTCGGTGTGGCGGGCAGCGGGGCGGCTGGAGCGGTCATGCAGACCACCGGCTGGGTGTTGAGCTATTCGCCGGAGTACCGTGCGTTAGAGGACGACTCCGGCTTGCTGGAGCGCATTGCCGCGCTGACCGGGGGGCGTGCGTTGGAGAGGCCGGGCGATGCCTTCGAGCATAATTTGACGGCGCGACGCGCGCCCACGGTGCTCTGGCGTTGGTTGTTCTTGGCGGCCTTGTTGTTGCTGCCGGTCGATATTGCGGTGCGGCGCTTGGTGCTGACGCGCCGTGACCTGGAGCGGCTGCGCGTGGCGCTGGCGGAGCTGTTCGGCGGCGAGCCGGCGCGTGACGAGGTGCGCGCGGAGCAGGCCGCGCGGCTCTCGCAGCTCAAGCGCGCGAAGGAACGCGCCGCGCGCAGCACGCGCCGGGGTGATGGTGAACCTGCTGTGCGTACGGATGAAGCGGTGCGCCCACGCTCTGCGGCGGAGCCACCCGCACGTCCGGCGGCGGGTGGTGAGCAGAAGACGATCGAGGCGTTGTTGCAGCGCCACCGCCGGGCGCGGCGCACGGACGATCGAGACGAGGAATAGGCGGGTCAGGGCATCTTGAGCTTGCGCACGTTCTCGAACTCCACGGTGGCGGCGCCGGCGGCGTGCTCGGCGACGAAGCGCATGAGCACATAGCGGATCAGGGCATTGCGCGAGATGTGGTTCTCTTCGGCGATGTCCGCCAGCGCATCCCATTCAGAGCGTTTCATCGCAAGCCCGCGTGATACCGATTTATCCGGGGCCGGGGCGTCTTTGGCCTGTGGTGCTGTGGCGCTAGGCTCGGTGCGTGTGAAGAAGACGTTCTCTAGGCCTTTGCGTGCTTCGCGCTTTTTACCCATTGTTCTACCCTTTCGGCCAGC
>CAZJBO010000057.1:0-11117 GCA_964544075.1 uncultured Anaerolineae bacterium | reverse complement strand
CCCCCAAGAGAGCACGGAAGGTGCAATGGCAGAGAGGACAAGAGATATTCCCCATCCTCTCAACCTCCGTGCTCTCCATAACTCCAGGATGCCCCTCCCTCCCAAAACACACTCGCCGCGTGGCTTCGAAACTACCTCGACCAATGACACCGCACGTGCACAAACCGCGCCGATAATGGTATATTCTGCGGCACAAGATGAGTTAATCTACACTGGAGCAAAGGCTTAATGTCTAAAACATATGATGTACTCGTAATCGGTGCAGGACCGGGCGGTTACGTAGCGGCGATCCGCGCGGCACAGCTCGGCAAAAACGTTGCCATCGTCGAGAAGGAATGGTGGGGCGGGGTGTGCCTCAACGTGGGCTGCATCCCCTCGAAGGCACTGCTGCGTAACGCAGAATTGGCGCACATCATGCAGAAACGCGCCAAAGACTTCGGCTTCTCCTTCGATAACTTCAATGCCGACTACAGCGCAGCCTTCAAGCGCAGCCGACGTGTATCAAAGCGGCTGGTCAAAGGCATCGGCGCGCTGCTGCGCAAGAACAATATCGATAGCTACGAAGGCTGGGCCACCTTCACCGGGCCAAAGACGGTTGACGTACAGACGAAAGAGGGCCGCCTCAGCCTCGACGCGCAAGACGTCATCATAGCCACAGGCGCAAAAACCCGCCTGATCCCCGGCACAGGCACGAGCGCGAACGTCATCACCTACCTAGAAGCCATCCTCAGCGATACGCTGCCGAAGAGCATCATCATCGCCGGCGCCGGACCCATCGGGCTGGAGTTCGGATACATCATGCACAACTACGGCGTGGACGTGACCATTGTCGAGTATATGCCACGCATCGCGCCGCTGGAAGACGCAGCAGTATCGGCAGAGCTTGAGCGGCAGTATAAGCGCGCGAAGATCAAGATCATCACCGGCGCACGGGTGGAGAGCATCGAGGATACCGGCACCGGCGCGCGCGTCACCTACACGCGGGAAGCCGAAGAGACCACCATCGAGGCCGACAAGGTCTTACAAGCAATCGGCTTTGCACCGCGCGTCACGGGCTATGGCCTGGAGAACACCGGCGTCGCACTGACCGAGCGCGGCGCGATCGCGATTGATGCGCACATGGCAACCAACGTGCCGGGCGTGTGGGCCATCGGCGACGTGACCGGCAAGATGATGCTGGCACACGTCGGCGCGGCGATGGGCATCATATGTGCCGAACAGATCGCGGGGCACGCGACGGTGGCGCTCGACTACACAATGATGCCACGCTGCACCTACTGTCAACCGCAAGTCGCCAGCTTCGGCTACACCGAGGCACAAGCCATCGCACAGGGGTACGAGGTCAAAGTATCACAGTTCCCCTTCCAGGCAAACGGCAAAGCGCTGGGCTTGGGCGAGAGCAGCGGCTTCGTCAAGCTAATCTCGGACGCCAAGCGTGGTGTGCTCTTGGGCGCCCACATGGTCGGCCCAGAGGTGACCGAGCTGTTGCCCGAACTAACGTTAGCACAGCTTATGGAACTATCACCCGAAGACATCGCGCGCAATATCCACGCCCACCCCACGCTCTCGGAAGCGCTCATGGAGGCGGCGCACGGGCTGGTCGGCGCCCCAATCCACATCTAAGCCGCGCCGAAGATCGACGACCGGGGCACATGATTCTAATCTAATCTTAACTTGACTTTGCCCCCACGATGCTCTTTAATGAAAATAGCGAACCTTACCAAGCGGCGTAACGTATTATAGGAGGTCAACGTGACCAAACTACGTGCTACCAACCCTAAGTTAAGCAAGACTGCCCGGCAGATTATGCGGCGCCGGCGCTGGAGGGCAGCGCAAGCGCTCTCGTTTAAGCGCATCCGCCGCTGGCGTGACCATCGCGCCGGCTCGCTGATACAAGGCCTGCTGGTGGCACACCGCCGCGCGAGCTTCGCGGTACCGCACAAAAGCCGCCAACGCCGCCACTGAGCGGCCTACACAACAATCAAATAAAATCCCCAACGCCCGCCCAACCCGGCGGGTGTTGTTTAGCCAAAGGATACTGATACATGACCACTGCTTTGCCCTTCGACTACCACGTACACACCACACACTCTTGTGACGCACACACCACCATTGCGGCACACTGCCGACAAGCCCGCGCAATCGGCCTGGCCGAGATTGCCTTCACCGACCACCTCGACTTCACCCCACATGATGTTTGCTATGGCTTCTACCGCGCCGCCGAGTTCCACACCGCGCTCGAAGCCGCCCGCGCCGCCTTCCCCACCCTGACCTTGCGCGCCGGTATCGAGATCGGCGAGGTGCATCTCTTCACCGACAAGATCAACACACTGCTCGCCGCACACCCCTACGACCTGGTGATAGGGTCCCTGCATTGGGTGGGCGACGAGATCGTGTTCTCATCGGGCTACTTTGAAACGCGGACAAAAGACGCGGCAGCCCTAGATTACTTCGCCGAGCTGCTGCGCATGGTCCGGCACGGCGGGTTCGAGATTCTAGGGCACCTTGACGTCGTGCGGCGGTACGGCGCGGGGTATTATCAAGACTTCGCTCTGACGCCATACGAAGACGCGATCCGCGCCGTGCTAGAGGCCTGTATCGAGAAGGGCATCGCACTAGAGATCAACACGTCGGGGCTGCGCCGTGCGCTGGGCCAGACACACCCTAACCTCGAAGTGCTGCGCTGGTACCGTGCGGCGGGCGGGGAGCTGCTCACGGTCGGCTCGGATGCACACCGCGCCAAAGATTTAGCCGCAGGCTTTGATGCAGCACGCACCGTGGCGCGTGCCGCCGGCTTCACACGCTTGTGCCGTTTCGAAGGGCGGCAAGTGGCCGGATGGGTGCCGCTCGACTAGACGCTGAGGCGGGTCAAATGAATTGTGTCAGATCAACCTTCTCGGCCAACTCTGCGCTGAGAAGGCTCTCTGTGTTCAGGATAAGCAACAGCTCATCCGCGATCTTTGCCACACCCGCGACACAGCCCGGATGCTGGCCGAAGTCCTCCGGAGACCTGATATCCTCCGAGGCAATCGAGAGCACCTCACCGACCGCCTTCACCACCAAGCCCACCGCGTATCGTCCGGTCCATGCCACCACGAGGGGTGTATTGAGAGTAAGCGCGCACGCGCCCAGCCCAAAACGTGCCGAGAGGTCGATGATGGGGATGACCGTACCTCGGTAATTGACCACGCCGAGCACATCGGGCGGGCTGTCCGGTATCTTGGTGACCGTCACCATACGCTCGACGGTATAGATGTCGGCGACCTTTAACCCGCAGCGCTGACCGCCCAGCGTGAAGCTCAAGACTTGCACGGTGGCCGTGCAAGCGCCCTCCTGGGCAGCCTGTGGGGGCGGCGGTACAGCATCACGGTCGCCCTCAGACCTTTCTTCCGGTTGATTAGACATACGGTGCCTCCTACCGCTCACCCATCCTCGACATCGCCCAAGCGCATCTGAACCACCGGCAAGAGACGGCGCACGGTCAGGCCATCGGAGAACGGAATCACATCATCGGGAGCACAATGATAAAGCAAATCGGCGGCGTTCTGCCAGTGGCGGCGCGCATCCTTGCGCGCCCCGGTCGCCCAATACAGATTCCCCAAGCTGAAGTGCCCCAAGATCAAATTGTGCTCGGCATATAACGCGCGCTTGAAGGCCGCCACCGCCGCTTCGAGCATCGCTTGTTCTTCATACACCAAGCCTAAGAGATAATGCGCCTGAGCCAGAAGAGGATCGATCGCCACCGCGCGCTGCAACCACCGCGCGGCCTCGGCCCAGCTCTGCGCATCGGCATAAATCTTACCCTTCAACCAACATGCCGGCGCGTGGTGCGGGTCTTCTTGCAACAGAAAGTCGAGATGTTCTTGCGCCTGCTCCACACTGCCGGTATCGACAAGCGCCAAAGCCATGTGATACAAATTCAGAGACGCGGTCCCCGACGGCTGGACCGGGAGCGGGGGCGTGGGCAAAGGTCGGGCGGGGTCGGGCGCCGCATCCTTCTGATAGACAACGGCCCCGTCGATCTGACGCACCGTCAAGCGCGCGCCAGGGTCGATAGCGCCAGGCTCGGAGTGTCCGACGACCAGCCAACCGCCATCGAGCAGCGCCGCTTGCAGTCTTTCGACGACGGTTTGGGCGGTCTCGCGGTTGAAGTAGAGCGTCACGTTCCGGCACAAGATCAAGTCCATGCCCACCGTATGGCTCTCCACCGAGGGATAGCCCGGACGCGCAAGGTTCAGGTAGGCAAAGGTGACCATGCGCCGGATGTCGGGGTTGAGTTCAAAGCGATTGCCGAAACGCCGGAAGTACAACGCGGCGATATGCTCAGGCGTCTCGTTGCGGAAGGACCAGGGACGATACACAGCGCGTTGGGCGGCCATAAGACTCTTGCGGTTAATGTCGGTCGCAAGGATCACGATATGCCAACGCTCGATGTCGGGGATCAGTTGGCGCAGCAGGATCGCGAGCGAGTATGGTTCCTCGCCGGTTGCACAACCGGCGCTCCACAAGCGCAGCATCCGCAGCCCATGCGCGCGGCGTGTGGCGATGAGGTCCGGCAAGATGTGGTCGCGCAGCGCTGCGAAGTGCGCGGCATTGCGGAAGAAGTAGGTCTCGCCGATGGTGACGTGCTCGATGAGGCTCTCCCATATGGGGTCGGAGCTTTGGCTGCCGGCCAAGCGACGGTAGTAGACATCCAGCTCCCCGACTCCGGCCTCGTTCATGGCGTTGCGCAAGCCCAGCTCTAGATCACGCCGCTTATTGGGCGGGAAGTGCAACCCGCTCTGCTGCAAGAGGAGCGTGCGGAAGCGTGTGTAATCCGTGTCGTTGAGCTTGTGCGGTGTATCGGGGAACAACTGAGAATCCCACCCGTGCCAAGATAAACACGACCATAGATGGACTGTAACCTGCTCAGCCAGGGATTGATGGGGATTGTCAGATTAATGCGATAATTAGGCGACGCCGACCGTAGGGAAGGTCGCCCCTACGAAACCGCCACGTGTGGAGTTTGACAAACATTGCCCCGCCCGGCTGAGTAATTACGTGGGCTTTAGTATACCATAAGCCCACCGAGATCATGTGAGCGGCGCGCGTCTTCGACAGAGACTCCGGCGGAGGTCGGACCCGCAGCACCAATTGAGCAGCGGTTGACACTACTCCCCTGACGGGTTAAACTTTTGCGCGCAGTTTATAAAGGTTATGAGCAATCCGATGCAGGATAATCGACAGTACGTGATTGAAGGTGGCCGGAAGCTAGAGGGCACGGTCACGGTACAAAGCGCAAAAAACGCGATCAGCAAGCAACTGATCGCCTCCCTACTCACCGATGAACCCTGCATCTTCACCAACGTCCCCCGCATCACCGAGATTCACGCCATCCTGGACATGCTCGGCGAAACCGGCACCCATCACGAGTGGCTAGACGAAACCACGCTCGCCGTCCAGACACCCACCATCACCAGCACCACCGTCAGCCAAAAGTATTCCGGGTTCAACCGCAGCCCCATCTTGATGCTCGGCCCCCTCCTCCAGCGGGCCGGTGAATCCACGGTGCCCTTCCTCGGCGGGTGCGAGATCGGGCCACGCCCGGTCAACTTCCACACCGCCGCGCTTGAGGCGATGGGAGCCAAAATCATCATCAACAAGGCAGGCTACGTCGCCACCGCCACCAGCGCCAGCGGACGCTTGCACGGCACCACCATCAACCTACCCTACCCCAGCGTCGGCGCAACCGAGAACACCCTCACCACCGCCACCCTTGCCGAGGGCACAACCGTCATCACCAACGCCGCGATCGAGCCGGAGGTGATCGACACCATCTTGTTCTTACAGAAGATGGGCGCGCTCATCCAGGTGGATACCGACCGCCGTATCATCATTGAAGGCGTGCCGAAGCTGCACGGCGCAACCCACCATGCAGTGCCCGACCGCATGGAAGCCGCCTCGTACGCAGCGGCAGCCATCGCCACAGATGGCCGCATCACGGTGCGCAACGCGCGCCAAGCCGATATGATTACCTTCCTCAACAGCCTGCGACGCACCGGCGGCAGCTTCGAGATCGACGAAAAGGGGATAACCTTCTTCCGCACCGGCGCGAGCCTGCACCCCGCACACATCGAGACCGATGTACACCCAGGCTTCATGACCGACTGGCAGCAGCCCTTTGTTGTGCTGCTCACCCAGGCCGACGGCGTCTCGGTGATCCACGAGACCGTGTATGAAAACCGCTTCGGCTACACCGAAACCCTCCGCGCGATGGGCGCAGACATCGACCTAACGACCGCGTGCCTGGGCGGTAAGCCCTGCCGCTTCGCCAACAAAGATCACCTGCATAGCTGCATCGTGCGCGGCCCATCAAAGCTGCACGGCGCATCGGTCGATATACCCGACCTACGCGCCGGGTTCGCCTATGTGATCGCAGCGCTGGTCGCCGAAGGCGAGAGCAGAATCAGCGGGCTGCGCTACATCGAACGCGGCTATGCCAACCTGCCCAAAAAGCTCGAAGCCATCGGCGCATCGATTAAAGTCACCGGAGACAGCACGGCCTAACCGTTCACAGATACGGCCACCCTCACGCCCCTTAAGCTGCCGGGGTGTTTTTTATATGCACAAAACGCAAAGGCATGATATGAAAGAGAACAACACAAGCATCTATTACGTCGATGGCACCTTTGCACCGGCACACAAAGCCTGCATCCCGATTACCGACCTGGCGATCTTGCGCGGTTATGGCGTGTTCGACTTTATGCGCACCTACGGCGGGCAGCCCTTCTGCTTCGAAGAACACATCGCACGCTTGATACAATCGGCAGAGCTTATCGGCCTACCCCTCCCGATGACCCAAGAGAAGATCGCCCAAACTGTGCTCGATACCCTGGCGCGTAATACACACAGCGAGTCGGGCATCCGGGTGCTCATCACAGGCGGGGGCGGCAACGGCTTCGACCAACCACCTCAACCCCGGCTGTTGGTATTGGTAGACCCGATGTTTAGCTATCCAGACGAATATTACACTGCGGGCATTAGCGCGGTCACAGCGCACGATGCACGCTATCTGCCCGAAGCGAAGACTATCAACTACATCCCGGCCATCGTCGCCTATCGACAAGCACAGGCCCAGAAGAAAACCGAGGCGATATTCATCGACAGAGACGGCAAAATTCTGGAAGCCACACGGTCTAACCTATTTATATTCAAGCGCGACAGGTTGGTCACCCCGCACGATGGCATCTTGTATGGGGTGACGCGGCATACGGTGCTGCGGTTAGCAGAGGGGCGCTACCCGGTCGAGGTGCGCGATATGGCACGTGCCGAGCTGCTCGCCGCCGACGAAGCCTTCATCGCATCCAGCAGCAAAGAGATCATGCCGCTGGTCGAGGTGGACGGGCAAACCATCGGCGCCGGGACGCCCGGCCCCAACACGCGGGCGTTGATGCGCCTGTTCAAGGAACACGTCGCCGCGTTCTGTAAACGCTAAGCGCAGCGCCGAGGCGACGCGAGAACGGATGGTGACACTGTCACCCGCTCTCTGTCGAGGCTCTGAGCCAGAGGTAAATAAGTACCGAGTATCTAATGGGAATAAACGGGACCGGTCACGTGCAGATCATGTTGGAGGTAGATGATGACCTCTGCCGCGTATGCAAGCGCTGTCTGGCGAGCGAGGCTTGCCGGGGCAAGGCGTTCCGCATACTCGACAAAGGCGAGGCTCCCTTCATCGACATGAGCCGCTGCTGGGGATGTATGCTCTGCATCCCGGCTTGCCCTGCCGGAGCGGTCGGGAGGCACGAGTATCCATGACCAGCCCCGACGGACCCGGCCCGACAGACCGGGCGGCCCAGATCGCAGCGCTAGAGCGTGACTTGGCCGAACTTGAGGCCAGTATGCCGGCGCACTCGGTCCCGGCCAGCTTGATTATACGTATCGAAGAATTAGAGGATAAGTTAGCCGCTTTGCGCGCCGAAGCGCCGAGCACAAGCAAAGGAGAAATAAAATGAGTAAAGTTATAAGCGCCAGCGCCACTTGGCAAGGCAATATGAAGTTTGAAGGTCACGCGCCATCGTCCGGCTTTACCCTGCCGATGGACGCGGGTAAGGTCTCCGGCGGCGAAGGCACCGGGTTTAGCCCGATGGAGCTGTTGTTGGTGGGCTTGGCCGGTTGTACCGCTATGGATGTCATCTCGATTCTGAAGAAGAAACGCCAAGATGTCAGCGGACTTGTGGTTAATGTAAAAGGGACACGCGGCGACACACACCCGAAAGTTTACGAGGACATCGAGATTGAATATGTGCTCACCGGGAATGGTGTAGACCCCAAAGCGCTCGAACGCGCCATCGGGCTGTCCGAGTCGAAGTACTGCGGTGTGCAAGCTATGCTTAAGCAAACCGCCAGCGTCCGCTCGACGTATCGCATCGAAGCCGAGCAGTAATTATCCCTACGTTCGCATTCTCCAGGCGGCGCAAAACGCCGCCTGGGGCAAGGCCACGGGCGGCAAAGCGGCGGGTATGCACTTGAACGCTGCGTCGTTTTAACCCTGGTTCCCCTTCTCTTTCTCTTTATTGTGCCGGCGGCGCCGGAACCGATCGGCTTCGATGCGCACAGCATCAAAGAACTGCGACTCGGTGACCGACTTCACCTGCGCCTGGCGCCGCGCCTCATCGATTACTATACGAAGCTCCTCGACTTGTCGATTAGCCTCGGCAAGGTCGGCCTTCACACGCCCGAACTGCTTGGCGTTGCCGATGGCGATGGCGGCTTGGTTGGCGGAAGCGATCAACAAGTTTAGGTGACGCTCGCTGAAGATGCCGCGCATCGCCTTGTTATCGACATAGACCGCGCCAATGATCTTGCCACGCAGCGTGAGCGGCACACATAATATCGAGCGCAAGTTGAAGCCGACTACGCTGGCCTTTGCGCTAAAGCGCGGGTCTTCCGAAGCATCGACCGTGACCACCGGCTCGCCGCTCTGGGCGACCTGACGCACGATGCTGCGGCTGACGGCAAAGTCAGCCTCATCGAGCGTCTCGCGGTTGAGGTCACGCGCAACCTTGAACTCCAGCTCGCCGGTATCTTCTTTGACAAGCATCAAATAGCCACGCTCTGCACCGGTAAGCGCGATCACGGTATCCATAACCTCGTTCAAAACGTCGTCCAGGTCTAGCGACGAGTTGATAAGCGCCGAGGTGCGGGCAAATTCTTTGTATGCCGCCATCTCCTCTTGCGCATCCCCGACCTGGCGCGCGATCTCTCCCAACTCCATCTGCATCTGGTGCATGGACTGAATCGTAAAGGGCGGGAGCTTCACACCGCCGGCGTGTGCAGTCTGGCGCATCACAGTCTCGACCTGGCTTAAGACTTTACGAAGCCCTCTAATCTGTTCGGGTAAGCTCTTCTTATCCTCTGCTTCTCCGGTCATTCTCCCGCACCCTCCCTAAGTTGTTCAAGGCACCTCAGGCGGCACAATGGTATAAGATATCTCGAAGTCGCTGCCCGTACCGGCGGTCCCTACCGACAGCGGCGCAAACAAAGTCCGGCGCTCGACGGTGCACAATGTTTGGTCATCGTTACAATAAAAGACCTGTATCTTCACGGCAACCTCAGCATCGCCCGCCGTCAGCGTCACCGGCACATGCAACGGGAAGATCGGGTCAACAAGGCGCATCGCTTGGTCGGCCTCATCCATCTGCACCACCACGCCGTCCACCTTCCACGTAGCCTGAAAGGGTGGGGCATCGGTGTTGATATGCCAACCATCCGGGAGCAAGATCGAAAGCGCAACCGTCCCATCGCCTGCCAATACCACCTGTGGGTCCATCGACCACGTGCCATCATCAACCGGCGCATTATTATTCGCACCCGGCGGCGCGTCCGCATCCGATGCATCGGGCGCATCGGGTTCAGCCGTCACGTCCGGCGGTGCATCGGGCGCATCGGGTTCAGTCGTCACGTCCGGCGGTGCATCGGGCGTACTTACCGATTCTTCGCTGCCTTTGAACAACGAGCAACCGCTCGCCAACAACACCACGAGCAACACGCTCGCTATCAACTGCATCCATTTCATCTAGCATACTCCTAAATAACACAGAGGTGAGTTAAATCTCTCATTACCTGCCCCCATTGTAACCTCTCTAGTCGACAATTTCCAAAGCAACAAGACGGGGGGGATTGGCACAATTCGGGCCTTTGGTCAATAATCCCTCCCTGCATCAGCCTAATACTTACATCACCGGTCAGGCACATGCTTACAACCACACTGCGCTCAAACGCAAAGCGCATACTCCCGGCGCCGGTCATCGCTGCGCTCGTCCTAATCTTCTTCGCGCCGATGGTCTTCAGCGACCACATCATCGCGCATGGCGACGCTTACACATACTTCTATCCCTATTGGCACACAGCAAGCAGCGCCCTCCGCGCGGGCCGCATCCCCCTCTGGAACGACATGCTCTTCATGGGCGCGCCCTTTATGGCAAACGGTCAGATAGGGTTGTTCTACCCGCCGAACGTCATGATCTGGCTGGTGGCCCCCGATGCCCCAACCGCGTTTAAGCTCAGTCTGCTGCTGCACCTCATCTGGGCCGGGGCAGGGATGCTGGCGCTCCTTCGGCGGGCGATGCACATCAATTGGCCCGCCGCGCTGACCAGCGCCGCACTGTTCACTGTCGGCGGAGGTCTGACTACACACGCCGCACAGATCAACCAGCTCCAGGGTATGGCGTGGCTGCCGTGGTTGTTCTTACTACTAAACCGCACACAGCAAGCGGCACGCAAGGCAGAGCTGGCCTCCCGGTGGGCGCTGCTGACGGGCGCGCTGGCTATGCAGTTGCTCACCGGGCACACACAAACGCTCTTTATCGGCGCGCTGGGTATGGGGACGGCGGCGCTGTGGTGGGCTTGGCAAGATAGGCCCACCCTGTCCCTGGACGGATGCGCGGCCCGGCTCATGATGCTCCCGCTCGCCGGCATTATGGCGCTGCTGCTAACCCTGCCTCAGGTCGCGCCGACGCTGGAGCTAAGCCGCCTCTCGAACCGAGCCGGGGGGCTGCCCATCAACGAGGTAGTATCGTTCTCGCTTCACCCCTTCCTCTTTGGCCGCGCGCTACTGCCCAACTACGGTGTGGTGCTGC
>CAZJBO010000056.1:0-11330 GCA_964544075.1 uncultured Anaerolineae bacterium | reverse complement strand
CATAATAGGCGGCGGTGAGCAACCCTGTGATGATAAGCCACAACGCCAGGAAAGCCCCACGCGCGCGGCCCAAGTTCAGCAGCGCCAACAGCAACACCAGCAGCAGGGCCGCCAAAGCCGGTACCCGCATCGAACGCCGCATCCGCGCCGGTGCCGAGCTGCGCCAGACCGCCAGAGGCGCCAGCCCCATCAAGATGAACAAGACCATGAACAAGGGCGCGGTCATATCCATGAAGTAGGGCGGCCCCATCGTTATGACCTCGTTCAAGAACAGCTCAGAGAAGATCGGCGCGCCATACGAACCCCAGAAGATCACCACGGCTATGATGACAAACACAACATTATTGAGCAAAAACAGACTCTCGCGCGAGAGCACCCCCGTCAGCCGTGACGGAGCGCGCAGATTATCCCAACGCGATGCGAACAACAACAGCGACCCCACGGTGACAATAGTCACGAAGGCCAACATCGGCATACCCACCGGCGACTCGGCAAACGAGTGCACCGAGTTAATCACACCGCTGCGTGTGGCGAAGGTGCCGAAGATCACCAGCCAGAAGGTGAGGATGACAAGCAGCATATTCCAACGCTTAAACATGCCGCGCTTTTGCTGGATATTGATCGAGTGCAAGAATGCCGTGCCGGTCAGCCAGGGGAGCAACGCCGCATTCTCCACCGGGTCCCATGCCCAATAGCCGCCCCAGCCAAGCACATCATACGCCCAGCGCCCGCCCAAGATCAAGCCCAGGGTAAGGAATATCCATGAGGCCAAAGCCCAACGCCGCGTAGCACCGATCCATGCATTGCTATATACGCCGGCGGCCAGCGCTGCCATCGCAAAGGCAAAGGGGATGACCAAACCCACAAAACCGAGGTAGAGCGCCGGCGGATGGATTATCATACCGGGGTGGCGAAGCAATGGGTTCATGCCCTTCCCATCGGTATATGCGCCGGGCACGTCGGGCGCGGTGGCCGAGAACGCGGCCCGACCATCGGGCAGGACCCAATATTGCACCGGCTCGGTGTGTGGGGGGCGGATGACGGCGCTCTCGATATGGTTGTCAGGGTAAGCCCAGAAGCGGTCGAAGGGGTTGGCATAGGCCACTACCAACAGCAAGAAAAACGCCACGGTGAGCATGGTGATGGCGATCACATAGGGCATGAGGCGGCGGTGGCTGCGCCAGTTGAGCAAGATCGCGCTTACCGCGAACCCGCTCATCAACCACGACCAGAACAGCAATGATCCGGCCTGACCGCCCCAGAGCGCCGCGATCTTTAGGAAGGTGTCGGAGTTACGCGCGGTGGTGTTATAGACATATTCCAACTGAAACTCGCCGCGCAGCAGCGCCACCAGAAGCAAGCCGGTCGAGAAGGTCAGCAGTACAAATGTCAGTAAAGCCGCGTTGCGTGCGCTCAATATCCAGGCGGTGCGCTCGCCGGTGGCGGGCAGCGTGATGACAGGGTCAGCATCCGTGCGCGTGTGGCCGGCCATGACTAATGCGACCAAAGCGGCATAAACGGCACAGATCAAGCTCGATAGCAAGGTGATGAATCCAATTTCGGCGATCAAGTGTGTATCCTCTCAATAACACGGCTTTGGCAGTGGAGCGGAGGCTTAGTCGTCGGCCTGCTCAGGGACGGCTTCATCATAGCGGGTGGAACATTTCAGCATAAGGTCGGTGGCATAGAACACACCATCCTCGCCCAGCGCACCGGTTAGGATGGCCTGGGCTTCATGTTGGAGCAGGTCTGGCATGGGCTGGTTGATGACCACGACGGGCATACGAGAGGTGGCTGTATCGCTGGCGGCCTGGTGCAAAGCCTCGGCCAACCCGCCCACATCTTTGATGTGTGCGACATCGCCGCTGATGTTGGCGACGGTAAAGCGCAGCTCCATCGGGTCGTCTTGGAACCGGATAGTTTCGCCGATCACGACGCCGGAGGTTTGCACCGTCTTCCCCACCAGATCGGGGCGGCGCAACAGCTCATTGATGCTGATAAAAGGCTGCCCGCGCATTAGTGTGCCCGCAACGAACAACACTACAACCGCGCAGAGTATCAACGCGCCACCGATGATGAATTTTGTGTTGATTCCCCTGCTTGCCAGGTCTTCTTGGGCGCCGTCGGTCCATGTGACATCTGCCATAAGAAACTCCTGTTGACTGTATAAATCGGCTTTTAGCCTGACGCCAGGCCTTAGAACCGCCTGAGTGGTTACTTAATTCAGACCAATATTACCCAGTTTCCGCGCATTCTCCAATATTATGGGGTACAGGGACTTGTCAGGCAATTCCTCCCGCAGCCCCAGCCGAGACATCGCCGGTCAAGACAGATCAGCCCCGCAGCGGCCAAACCGTTACGGGGCTGTGGTTTCTCTATTCCCTTTCGATGCGCTGCCGGGCCTGAGCGCGGTACGCTAACGGTTGTTCCAATCGCCCAACCCCAAGAGGCCCAAGCTCAGCTTTGGCGCGCGCTGCCGCTCCTCGTCCTTGCCAAACCGGATCACTTCGCCCGTGTCGGTGATGGCCTCCACCGCCAAACCCAGACTCTGCAATTCCTTGACCAGAACGCGGAAGCTCGCCGGGATGCCCGGCCCCTCGATAGGCTCGCCCTTGACGATGGACTCGTAAGTCTTCACGCGGCCTTGCACATCGTCTGATTTGACCGTCAACATCTCCTGGAGGGTGTGCGCCGCGCCGTAAGCCTCTAGCGCCCAGACCTCCATCTCGCCGAAACGCTGCCCACCGAACTGTGCTTTGCCGCCCAAAGGCTGCTGCGTCACCAGGCTGTAGGGGCCGGTCGAGCGGGCGTGCACTTTGTCCTCGACCAAGTGCGCCAGCTTCAACATATGGATCATGCCGACCGTCACCGGTTGGTCGAAAGGTTCGCCGGTCTTGCCGTCATACAAGATTTGCTTGCCATAGATCGGCACGGCGCGTCCGGTCGTCAACATCACCTCGTCGGCCATCTGCTTGATCGCCTCGTCGTCCTCACACACCTCGTCCGGCGGGACCTTGCCCGTCACATGTTCGATCCACAGGCGCAGCGAGACGCGCCGGGCGACCCGGTCGCGGGCTTCGCGCTCGGCGACCGAGATACCCTCGTCGCCAAACACCAATAGATCGTCGGGTATCACGCCATGCTCGCGCAACCACTCGCGCAAGACAACCCGTCGTGTGTATACCATGTCGAGCGCGAGTTGTTCGCGGTCATAATCCGCGCGGTCACCCAGCCACTCATCAATGTAGAGACGACACACTTCGAGGTCGTCCTCGATATACTCTTCGTCGTAGTCTTCGCTCTTGATCCACTCCCACGCGCGTTCGGTGATCTCTTTCCAGGCACGGTCGATGAGCCAGGCACGGCCCAGTTCGGCCTCGATCTCCAGTTCGTCGGCGCCGTCAAAGACCGGGGTAACTGCGCGGAACCCTAAGCGGCTGGCGGCCCAGCCGAGGTGGGTTTCGAGCACCTGGCCGATGTTCATACGCCCCGGCACGCCGAGCGGGTTGAGGATGATCTGTATGGGTGTGCCGTCTTCAAGGAAAGGCATATTCTCGATCGGCACTACCTGTGAGATGACACCTTTATTGCCGTGGCGTCCGGCCATCTTGTCGCCCTGTGTGAGCTTGCGGCGCTGTGCTACGCCGACCCGCACCATCTGATCGACGCCTGCCGGGAGGTCGCGGTGTTCCTCGCGGGTGAATATCTTCACATCTACAACCTTGCCCTTCTCGCCGTGCGGCAAGCGCAACGAGCTGTCTTTCACCTCGCGGGCCTTCTCGCCAAAGATAGCGCGCAAGAGCTTTTCTTCGGGCGTGAGTTCCTTCTCGCCTTTTGGTGTGATCTTGCCGACCAAGATGTCATTTGGCCCGACCTCGGCGCCGACGCGGATGATGCCGCGCTCATCCAGGTCCTTGAGCGCCTCCTCGCCTACGTTGGGGATGTCATAGGTGATGTCTTCGGGGCCGAGTTTAGTATCTCTTGCCTCGACCTCATGCTTTTCGATGTGGATGGAGGTGAACTTGTCCCGGCGCACCAAGTCCTCGCTGATGAGCAGTGCATCCTCATAGTTGCCGCCCTCCCAAGAGATGAAAGCGCAGAGCACATCGTGGCCCAGCGCGAGGTTGCCGTGGACGGTTGAGGAGCTATCGGCGATGACATCGCCGGGTTTGACATGCTGGCCGCGCACAACAATCGGGCGTTGATCGATACAGGTAGACTGGTTCGAGCGGTTGAATTTGCGCAGACGGTATGAGCGCTTGCCCTCGTCGGTGCGGATGACTACATGGTCACCGTGCACGGTCTCCACTTCGCCTTCAATGTCGGCGACCAAGACCTGTCCAGAGTCATAAGCGGCTTGGCTTTCCATACCGGTACTGACGATCGGCACATCGGGCAGCAACAACGGCACAGCCTGACGCTGCATGTTCGAACCCATGAGCGCGCGGTTTGCGTCGTCGTGTTCGAGGAAGGGGATGAGCGCAGCCGAGATACCCACGATCTGCCGGGGGGCCACGTCGATATAGTCGATGCGGTCTGAAGCTACGGTGAGGAAGCGTTGGTTATAGCGTGCCGAGACTTGCTTGGCGACGAACTGCTGCAACTCATCGAGCTTAGCGTTGGCTTGCGCGATGCTGTAATGATCTTCCTCGTCGGCGGAGAGGTAGTGGACATCAGCCGAGACGAAGGGCGCGACCGGCACTTCGTCGATGCCGGCATCGGCGATCTTGGCGACCAACTCGCGGTCGATGAGGGTTTCGGCTTTGGCGATCAAGTCGCCGGTTTTGGGGTGCACGATGTCAACACGCAGTCTGCGACCGATCAGATCGTCGTTGTCAATCGCAAGCGTCCGCAGCACCTTGCGGTAAGGTGTCTCGATAAAGCCGTATTCGTTGACCCGGCCATAGCTTGCCAGGCGTCCGATCAAACCGATGTTGGGGCCTTCGGGTGTTTCGATCGGGCAGATGCGGCCATAGTGACTGTGATGAACGTCACGCACATCAAAGCCGGCACGCTCACGGCGGAGACCGCCGGGGCCAAGCGCCGATAGGGTGCGCTTGTGTGTTAGCTCGGCCAGAGGGTTGGTCTGGTCCATGAACTGGGATAGTTGGCTGGAGCCGAAGAACTCTCGGATGGCTGCGACCACGGGGCGGATGTTGACAAGATTGACCGGGGTCAGGTCTTGGCTTTCCCGGATTGACATACGCTCGCGTACCACGCGCTCGGTGCGGCGCAGACCGATGCGCAGCTTGTTTTGGATCAGTTCTCCGACCGTCTTCACGCGGCGGTTGCCGAGGTGATCCACGTCGTCGGGTTCGGCATCGCCGTTGTTAATCTGTATCATGCGCTCGATGAGCTTTATTAGGTCGAAGGTGGTGATGGTGCGGTGGGTGCGCGGGATTTTGTCATCGATGCGGAGGCGCTGGTTGAGCTTGTAACGCCCGACCCGTTCGAGGTCATAGCGGCGGCGGTCGAATAGCTGTTGCACAAGATACTCGCGCGCGTTGTCGAGGGTGGGCGGGTCGCCGGGGCGCATCCGCTTATAGAACTCCAGCAAGGCGAGCTGTGCGGTGGTCAATTTGCCGCGCTTCAGAGCTTCCCAATCGGGTTCTTGCTTAAGGGTCGCCTCGATGTACTGGTGATCGGGGTTGCTATCGACTCCCTGGTAGAGCGCCAGAAGCTCTTCGCTGCTGCCTTCGGTGATGCGCAACAGGTCAGGGTCATCGGAAGACAGCCCATCGTCAACGGCGGCGAGCGCGCGCAAGAGCACGGTGACCGGCACGGTGCGCTTCCGGTTAAACTTGATTGTGATGTAGTCCGACTTGCGCGTCTCGAATTCCATCCACGCGCCCCGGTCGGGTATGAGCTTGGCGGTAGCCAGCCGCCGCCCGGTTACACGGTCTTCCGAAGCGGCAAAGTAAACGCCCGGCGAGCGGATCAACTGGCTGACAACAACACGCTCGGTGCCGTTGATGATAAAGGTGCCGTTCCCGGTCATGAGCGGGAAGTCGCCCAAGAAGATGTCTTGGGTTTGCACTTCGTCGCCGGCCTCGCGGTTGACCAACGCGACCTTGACATAGAGCGGCGCAGCGTAGGTCATGTCACGTTCGAGGCAGATTTCTTCGTCATATTTAGGGTCGGCGAACCAATATTTCAGGCCGAATTGTTCGGCCTCGACGCTGGAGCCGGGGAAATATAGCTTGAGGTTGCCGTTGAAACTCTCGATGGGGGAAATCTCGTCGAACAGTTCCCTCAGCCCGTTTTCTCGAAACCATTCGAACGAGTTGAGCTGGACTTCAATCAACGATGGCAGCGCATACACATCACCGGCGCGCGCGTAATTCTTAACTTTTTGCATTTATACTCCCCATGAAAACCATGCGCATTGCCTGAAAACGCCAAACAAGCAAAAACATGCCTTCACTCTCCTCTATAAGGGGGAAGACATTCTCTGCCAAGTTATCTAGCGTATCACACTACTCTTTTTTTATCAAGGCCTTGTCATTGGCGGGTGCACGAACAACCTGTCGCCATTTTTGGTATGGGCAAGTTCTGCGATCGTGGCCTGCCCTGGGCGACAACCCCAGTTTGGGGCCGCCCCTACGGATCAAATATGGGGTGTTCGCGCACCCTCATTAAAAAACGTTGCGTCAAGCGTGTTGTTATGCGCCTCAAATCACGATTGTTTTGTACAAAGGGCATTCGAGGCGCTAAATCACATAAGAGCTGTGCGGCCTGCCGGCCAACGGAGTGTTAATCGTTACGCCGCTGCCGCCGCCGCATCCGACGAATCGCTTTCTTCTTAGCCAGGCGACGCGCTTCGCTCTTGCTCACATACCAACGCTTGCGCCGCACGGTTGTGAGAACCCCGGCTTTGGTCACTTCCTTGCGGAAGCGCTTCAACAACTGGTCCTGCGATTCGTTCGACCTTAGTTCAACATGGGTCACGCTCTACTCACCTCACTTTCGTTCTAAAATCAGCAGACGATTATACCGCCAATTCGTCGTTTGACGAATCAAGTTCTTGGACCGCTTCCCCTATTTCCGCCACATCAGGTAGCGGCGCCGAGGCTTCCGCTTCCGGCACCACATCAGATGCAACCGGGGTCTCTGCTTCCGGCACCACATCAGATGCAACCGAGGCTTCCGCTTCCGGCGTCACATCAGATGCAACCGGGGTCTCTGCTTCCGGCACCACATCAGATGCAACCGAGGCTTCCGCTTCCGGCGCCGCTGCATCTTCTGCTTCGATTTTCAGCATCGGGATACCGCCGCCGCGCTGCGTAAACCCAACCCGGCGCTTCTCCGGCTCTAGGCGCGCGATGCGCAGTTGCAATAGATCGCCCTTCTTGACATAAGAGTGCGGCTCTTGTAGGTTGCCATCGCCCATCTCGCTCAGGTGGAGCAACCCTTCGAGACCGTCCTCGGTCACGATGAAGGCACCAAAGTCAACCACGTTGGTCACCTTGCCGGTCACCAACTGCCCCTCGTGATAGTTCTCTAAAGCGTGTTTCCAGGGGTCTGGGAGCAAACGCTTGCGGCTGAGCGCGATGCGGTTGCGGTTGCGGTCCAGCTCCAGCACATAGACGTCGATCTCTTGGCCTATCTCAATCACCTCGCTGGGATGTTCGACACGGTGCCAAGCCAGCTCGGAAACGTGGATCAAACCATCGGCACCGCCCAGATCGACAAAGGCACCAAAGTCACGGATACCGGTTACGGTGCCGGTCACCACGTCGCCCTCGGTCAGCTCGGTCATGAGGCGCGACTTTTGCTGCGCCCGCCACTCGCGCTGTGCCTCGCGCTCAGAGAAGATGAGCCGGCGGCGGCGTTGGTCTACTTCGATGACCTTGACGCCCAGGGTGCGCCCGCGCAGTTCGGGGTAGGCTTCGCGTTTGTTCGGCCCGTTCATTTGGGCGCTCATGGTCATGAGATGTGAAGCCGGCACAAAGCCTTCGAGACGCCCCCAATGTACCAGGATGCCGCCCTTGTTATAACCGCTCACCATGACCTCGGTGATCTCTTGGCTCTCAAGGATCTTCTCGGCACGCTCCCAATCATATTGCTGCAAACCGAGATTGATTGATACCAGCAAATTGCCGTCGTTATCACGTGGGTTCAACACGTAGACCGGCACCACCTGGTCTTCTCGGAGCTTGGCGCGCATATCGGCATCGAGCCGGTCTAGGTCATTGACCGGCACTACCCCGTCGCGCTTCGCGCCCAGGTCTACCAAAATCTCGTTAGGTTTTATCTGCAATATCACTGCTTCACGGATGTCGCCGCGTTGCAAGGGGCTGTAGTCAAAAGATTCCTCAAGCAGCTCCTGAAAGCTCATCTCGTCTTGTTGCTCCGCTTGCGGTTCCGTCGGCTTACCGTCCTGCTCTTCCACGTTCATTACGTCCACTACTCCAGTCGTGTAAAGGGTTCCGTCAAAAGGCCCTCACATTCTCATGCAAAACTCTCATATATGCAAACTCGCGCTGCATCATCCCGCTGCGTCTTCCTCCCATTATCGGCGGTTCTAAGCGGGTCGGTCAGCGTATTCCTTGCATATCTCTTGCGCACATGCGGCCACCATATGATGGTCGCGGGTGGTTTGGTTACCCGTCTGCGCGTTTGATTGTTCCAGGGCTATATAAAATCTTCTGTTCCCTCTCGCCACCTTTCCAAACGAGCCTCTAAAGCATCGCCCGGCGCCAACCGTCTGCAGCAATGCACCGGACAAAGATTTGTGCGTCACCTGCCGTCACCGCGCCATATACAGGGCTGGCGATCATGCTCATGGTTTCGTAAAGCTGCTTCTTAATCATATCCGGTCATGGGGAGTTCGGAAAGCAGGCTGAGAATCAGATGACGGCGAGACATGGGCACCATCTTTTCTCGCGATCTTTCATAAAATTATATCCCAGATTGATACAAGGGGCAACGCGCGCAAATGAGCGTATGGCGGGCAGCTCCCTGATGCCTCTCATCAGGGAGCTTTGATCTATGGTTCTCAGGCTTCGAGTTCCGCTTCTAGTGTCCTGATCTTTCCTTCCAACAACTTACGATTGCGCTTCTGGGCACGCAGCAAGGCGAAGAGCAAGATCAGCGCGAGGATGAAGATGAAGAATACCCCGGCGGTCTCTTCCAACTTAACATCGCCCACGACGCCCCAATATTCTGAGCTGCTCACATCGTCCGTGTCGTCCAATGTTGTTTCAGGCATAGTAACCATCCTTTCGGGTGTCTGAACAGGATTTGTGCGTATCATACCATTCATTGCCGGGGTGACACAACAAAGAAGGCACCGGTAAAAACTGCCGGATACCTTGATTACACCGGAGCTTTTCGGTTATTATCAGTCTGTCGCGAAAAACTGTGTCTGAAATTAAGGAGAATAAATCATGCCTCAGCTCGTATTCATCCGCCACGGCGAAAGTTTGTGGAATAAGGCCAACAAGTTCACCGGTTGGACCGATGTTGACCTAAACGAGAAAGGGATCGCCGAGGCCCATGCGGGCGGCAAGCTGCTCGTTGAAGGAGGCTTTGAATTCGATATCGTTTTCACCTCTGTGTTGAAACGCGCCATCCGCACCATGTGGATCGTGCTTGACGAGATGGATGCAATGTGGCTGCCGGTAGAGCGGCACTGGCGGCTCAACGAACGGCACTATGGTGCCCTGCAAGGGCTAAACAAATCGGAGACGGCCAAGAAAGAAGGCAAGGAAAAGGTCCATCTCTGGCGGCGCAGCTACGATGTGCCACCGCCGCCGCTTAGCCTCGACGACCCACGCCACCCGCGCTTTGACCGGCGCTATGCAGACCTAACGCCGGAGGAGCTGCCGGCGGCAGAGTGTCTAAAAGATACATTGGAGCGCGTATTACCATATTGGCACGGCACCATCGTGCCGCAGATCAAGGCCGGCAAGCGCGTTTTAGTCGTGGCGCACGGCAACAGCTTGCGCGCTTTGGTCAAGCACCTAGATGGCATCTCTGATGCAGACATCCCCGGCCTCAACATCCCCACCGGCATCCCGTTGGTCTATGACCTCGACGCCGACCTCAAGGTGCTCGGCAGCCACTACCTGGGCGACCCCGAAGCGGCGAAGGCTGCCGCCGAAGCGGTCGCGCGGCAGGCCGAACAATAGGGCGGCGCGCTCAGTGCTGCGATGCGTCGAAGTAGAGCGTAAGCAGCACGCGCAAGAACTTGGTATCGTCGCCTGCGGTTTCGACATCGCCGGCCAGCGCTTGCCGGGCAAGCTCAACCCCGTCTTTGTAACCTTGTGCTTGCCAGGCATCGAGCGCGCTTGTGAGGTGCGTCTTGGCTTTATCTTTGTTGTCCCGGCTATATTCGATCAAGCCGTACACATAGTCAAGCAAAGCCGAGGCGTTGTTATCCGCCGCGTCGGTTGTGATCGCGTCATAGCAAGCATACTCGGCGGCAGCATCATAAGTGCCACACTGCCAGATCAGCCAAGCCAACGCAGCCTGTAGCCAGGGACGCACCGGCGCGGCTTTGTCGGCGACCATGAGCGCGCGCGTGAGCGATATCGCGGAGACGATCGGGTCGGAGGCCAAGCTGACGAGCGCCTGCCGGCATAATACCGATAGATAGGCCTCGTAGCCGGTGCGCACGGCAGGCGCATAGGCAGCGCTGGCCTGAGCATATTGCTCTTGCTCGGTATAGAGGTCGCCCAGCGTCTCGGCGGCCTCTTGGTGGGCGTGCAAGAGTTCAGGGATACCTTGCGCGTGTTCGAGGATTTGTTGGCAGAAGCTAATAGCCTGCTCGTTGGCACCATGCTGTCGGGCACGGTCACGCGCCAGCTGCAAAGCCTCAACCGCCTTGAAGGGGTTATCGCTGCGCGTGTGGTGATAAGCGCGCTCCGTCAGCTGCATGAGCGAAGGATGATCGAAGGTCGTGGCCCAATAATTGCCGGCATATTCGTGCAGCTCGCGGCGGCGCGAGTTGGGCAGGCTGTTATAGGCCACGATTTGGGTGAGCTTCTGGTCAAAGTGATACTGCCCTTTGACGAGCTTGTTATGGATGAGCAACCCTTCGACACAGAGCGCTTCCACATCGTCTAGGTCGTCATCCTCGTGGATGAAGATCAATTCGTCGATCTTGAACTTTTCCCCCAACACCGAGGCGGCCAAAAGCGCCTCGCGCAGCACAACCGGCAGGCGGTCGATGCGGCTTAGCACCATCGCGCGGGTGAGCGATGGGATGGTATCCACCATCGCGCCTTTGACCAGTTTGGCGAGCTTGCGCTTGGGCGTGACGCGCACCTTGCCTTCGTCTCGCAAGGTTTTAATCAGCGCCTTGATGAAGAGCGGGCGGCCTTGCG
>CAZJBO010000055.1:0-11365 GCA_964544075.1 uncultured Anaerolineae bacterium | reverse complement strand
ACCGGCGCCGTTTGCCCCAACCAAGCAGGCAAGGTGGATGCCTGCAAAGTCGAGCGGGGCGGGGCTGCGGTAGGACATAAAGTTGTGCAGTTCCAGGCGGATAGGGATCATAGGAACCTCTTTGCTTAAAGGCGGGGAGACTGCGGTTATGTTACCACATTGCACGTTGTCTTAGTATTGGCCGCAACCCCAGACACTCCGCGCGGGGGTTCAATCCCAGGCGTCCTCGTCGTCTTCCAGGTCGCTGAGGATGTCACGCATCACGTCGATCGCTTCGCGCAGCCGGGGCCGGATGACGGCCTTGAGACGCTCTAGCTCCTCTTCGCCCTCCGGGGTGATGTGATAGCGGCGGATGGTGCGCTTGTCGGGGTCTTCCCACTCGCCGGTGATGAAGCCGCGCTCTTCCAGCATCGACAGTAAGGGGTATACCGCGCCCGGATTCGCCATCCACTGGCCGGAGGTTTGCGCAACGATCTGCTGCATGATCTCGTTGCCATAATGTGGTGCGCGGTCCAGGAGGTGCAATATATAGAGCGCCAGGAAGCCCCCGCCTTTGCTAAACATCATCGCCAGGAAGGGGTTAAAGTCGATCTGTCCCATCAGCCAGGGCTTAAAGCGGCGCCCGCCGAAAACCCAGTGCTGCTGGGGCATTGTGCCCATAAATTTATGGAAGAAGGTAGACCATGCATCGGCAGAGCTATCACCATCTTCTTGTTCGTGCCACTGCTTCCAGAAGTTGCACCGATGCATATGGCTATGTCTTTTTTTCATGTTATACGGTCTCTTCCGGTCTGATGAACGTACCTACCTAGAGTCCCTGACCGGGGCGCTTGGTCGGCCCGCTGAAAACCACACAGTAGTATGTATCGCCATTGCTGCGGGTTTCCTTGATGTAACCGGCCTCTCGGAGCGCGCGGATGGTCTCGGTAAGCTGGCCGGTGGATTGGCCGAGGGCGTTTTGTATATCACAGAGGGCCGCTTCTCGTTTCCGCGCGAGCCAATTAACGAGGTCGCGTTGGTTGCGCGGCAAACTCAGCAGTGCTACCGGGCTGAGACCACGCCTCCGGGGTGACGGTGGCTGTCGCGCCACATCGGGGTCACTGCCGCGCTGCCGGGCGCGGCGCCGGGTTGTGCTCAGGAGTGCGCCGAGGGGGTCGTTTGCGGTCTCATCCCCGTCGGATGCTTCGGTTTTCTTGGCCTTCCGGCTCTTGAGGGAGCCTAAAAGGTCGCTCAAGGGATCGTCGCTTGCATTCACCGACTTATCCTCTGGCTTTTTCTTTATTATATCGTCTATTTTCTTCATATTCAATCAAGGTTTCGAGAGGGAAGGGGAATCCCATGTGGGGGCTGCCTCCACCACAGAGAGCAGATGAACAATCCCAAGACATCCGGCCCTATGGCGCGCACAAAAGCGCGTTGACTTTTAGAGTGCCTGAGGTATAATCCAGAGCGCTTTACAAACCAAGCCGAAGTGGCGGAACTGGCAGACGCGCTACGTTCAGGGCGTAGTGACCTTATGGTCATGTGGGTTCGATTCCCACCTTCGGCATAAAAAAACCGGGGAGCTTCACGCTCCCCGGTTTGCGTTTGCCTATTCTTCCGGCGCTTCGGGTATGAAGCCTTCCTTCATCATCATATGCGTCATATCGCGAGCATCCTTGATGATCTTCGATGCGCGCTCGAACTCTTCCTCATACGTGGTCTCGATCGCAGCAATACCCTGCTCGACCGCCTTCATCGCGACAACCGCCGCCTCACGCGGGAAGACCTCCCAGTCGTCCATGCTCGGCAAGACACACTCCGGGCTGATGCGCTTATCGTCAACAACCGTTTGCGCCAAGCTCTCCGATGCAGCCATCGCCATCTCGTCCGTGATGGTCCGGGCGCGCACGTCCAGCGTGCCCCGGAAGATGCCGGGGAAGCCCAGCGAGTTGTTAACCTGGTTATCGAAGTCGCTGCGGCCCGTGGCAACCACCATCGCGCCGGCCTCCTTCGCCTCCCAGGGCCATATCTCAGGGATGGGGTTTGCACAGGCAAACACGATCGCTTTATCGGCCATCTGCGCGACCCACTCCGGCTTAATGGTGCCCGGCCCCGGACGGCTGAGCGCGATCACCGCGTCCACGCCCCGCAGCGCCTCTTCGATGCCACCCTGCCGCCCTTCGGCGTTGGTGGTCTCGCAGAGGTGCCACTTCTGCGGATAGGCTTCCTGCTTCGCGCGCAAGTCCTCGCGGTGCGTGCCGAGGATGCCCTTACTATCGACCATGAAGCAGGCCTCCGGGTCTGCACCATAGGCAAAGATCAGGCGCGAGCAAGCAACGTTGCTGGCCCCAGAGCCGACAAACGCGATGCGCAAATCCTTAAACTCTTTACCGACCAAGCGCGCCGCGTTGATGAGACCGGCCAGGGTCACCGAGGCCGTGCCTTGCTGGTCATCGTGCCAGACCGGTATCTCGGCCCGCTCGCGCAGTTCGTCCAAGATGCGGAAGCACTTCGGCTGCGCGATGTCTTCAAGGTTAACGCCGCCGAAGCCCGGCTGGAGCATCAGGACGGTTTCGATGAACTTATCGGGGTCTTTGGTGTCGAGCATGATCGGCACCGCGTCCACGCCGCCCAGATATTTAAAGATCATGGCCTTGCCTTCCATGACCGGCAAGCCTGCCTTCGGGCCGATATCACCCAGGCCGAGCACCCGCGTCCCGTCGGAGGGGATTATGATAGTGTTCCACTTGCTGGTGTATTCGTAAACCAAATCAGGGTCGGCTTCGATGGCGCGGCAGGGCGCCGCCACACCGGGGGTATACCATATGGCGAAGTCGTCGATGCTGCGCACTGCGGCCCTAAGCGCGGTCTGGGTCTTGCCGCGATAGTAGGGATGCAGAAGCATCGCGTCTTTGGCAGGTTTGTTCGCTTTTGCCAAAAGTTCCTCTACGGACATTTTGACCATTTTTCCTCTCCTCATGCTAAGTTAAACAAATCGGTCAACGCGGGGCCAATCATAACGAAGGAATGGCCCATGCGAAAGAGCAATTAGCCCTAACTGCTCAGATATGCGAGATGAGTAGCGAAAGGTCGGCTTGGGCCGACATAACACCTTCAGCCTGACGTTGAAATATCCGCGTTAGGCCCGAAGGCAAAATTCCTCGACCAGCACAAAAGGTTACAAATGCCGCGTGTAGTCGGGCATCAGGATCGGCGCAGCTTGTACCGCACCGTTCAGACCGGCGGCGTCGCGTGCACGTTCCCATGCGTCGAGATGCGCCAGCGTGCGGGTGCCCGGCGCAGCCTTCTGCGCATAGAGCGCTGCCGCACGCCCGGCCCGCCGCCCGAAGACCAAGATGTCTAGCAGCGAGTTGCCCATCAAGCGGTTGCGTCCGTGGATGCCGCCGGCGGCCTCGCCCGCAATGTATAGGCCCTCGACTTTGGTCGAGCCATCATCCGTGATGAGGATACCGCCGTTTTGATAGTGCAGGGTGGGGTAGACCAACATCGGCTCTTTGGTGATGTCGATGCCGAAGCGCTTAAACTGACGGTACATCGCCGGGAGCTTTGCCTCGATGGTACCCGCGCCGGAGATCATCTCGATGATAGGCGAATCCAGCCAGACGCCCGGCTGCCCTGACGGAGTAATCACACCATTGCCACGCCGACACTCACGGATGAACGCGGCGGCCTCTACGTCGCGCGTCTCAAGCGGATAGACGAACTGTGCACCCTCTGCGTTCACCACATCGGCGCCGAGGCCGCGCACCTTCTCGGTCACCAGCAGCCCGACGATCTGTTCGGGGAAGGCCGCGCCGGTGGGGTGATACTGCATAGTATCGACGAAGGCCAACGGCGCACCCACGCGGTAGGCCAGCACAAGGCCATCGGCGGTTGCGCCGTGATGGTTTGTAGTCGGGAAGCCCTGATAGTGCAGGCGCCCACTGCCGCCGGTGGCGATGATGGTCGCCTTGCTGTGCACAACAAGGCGCTGTTTTGTCTCCAGGTTTTCGAGCACAGCGCCGGCTGCGCGCCCGTTTTCGTCCAGCAATAGCTCGATGGCCGGCGAGAACTCCACCACCGTTATACCGGTGCGGTTGCGCACTTCGTCGCGGAGGGTGCGCATAATCTCGGCGCCGGAATAATCGCGCGCCGAATGCATCCGCTTGCGGCTGGTGCCGCCGCCGTGCGCCTCAATCATCGTGCCGTCGGGCTGCTTGTCGAACATGCAGCCCAACGTCTCCAGCCACTGGACGACAAAGGGTGCGTCGGTGACCAGGGCGCGCACCAGCTCCGGGATGTTGGTGAAGTGGCCGCCGCCGATGACATCGAGGTAGTGGATGGCAGGCGAGTCCTCGGCGCGGTCTGCGGCCTGGATGCCGCCTTGCGCCATCATGGTGTTTGCGTCGCCGAAGCGCAGCTTGGTGGCGAGCATGACCTCGACGCCCTGCTCGGAGGCCAACAGCGATGCTGCCGCGCCGGCCCCACCGCCGCCGATCACCAATAAGTCAACGGTGATGTCGGGTTGGGTTGGGTCGATCGTGCCGGGGGCAAGTATGGCGGGCGCTTCGAGCACATCGACCAGCTCGTTGGGTGCACGGCCATCTTTGTTTGGCCCCAGGCGGATTGGGCGCATCCCACTCTCAACGTAGTCTGGGTGGAACTCGCGCAAGACGGCCCGCTTCTCCTCCGGGGTCATGGGGCGGAAGCGCTGCTCGCCGCGTGCGGCGCGGGTTGCGGCCAGTTTAGCGATGGATGCGCGCATTTCTGCGGTGTAGCTCATGGGTTTCTCCTCGTCCTCTCTATCACCCTACTTCTCGATATCCCGCGCGTTATAGCGCTCGCGGAGCGCATCTTCGGTCAAGTTTACCAGCTCGTCAAGCGCGGCATCGAAGGCTCCGGCCTCGATCTCCGTCAGGCGCTGCGCCAGGTGCGCCGATTTGGGCGCCAGGTAGCGCCCATACAGCCGCCGCGCGAGGATGGCGATGTTATATTGCGCTTCCTCGGCAGGGCAGCGCGCCGCGCACATCCCACACATGATGCAGTCGAAGGATTTCTGCGCCACCGCTTCGAGATCGCCGCGCATGGCCGAAGCCATATAGTCGCGTACGTCCAGCTCTTGCGGGCAGGCCTTTGTGCAGGCCCCACAGCCGAGGCAGCGCAGCACTTCCGGGTAGAGACTAAAGAGGGTTGCTGCGGTTGGCGCAAGGTCTTCTATGTGATATTCGGCGCGCTGGGCGGGGAAGAAGGGAATCTGTGCCAGGTACATACCCGGCTGTACCACAGTCTGGCAGGCCAGGCCGAAGTAGAGCTTGGGGTCGCCCTGGATGCGATAGGTGGTGGCACAGGCCCCACAGAACCCGCCTCGGCAGCCCACCCCGCGCGTCAGGGTATAGCCGGCCCACTCCATCGCCTTCATGATCGTGAGGCTGGGCGGCACGTCGTAGCGTTTGCCCATGATGTAGACCGGGATATGGGCATCTTCGATTGCTGGTTTCCCATTTGTCATATCTCTATTCCTCGTGTTTGTCTAAACAAAAGAGTTTTTACCACAAGCAAGCCTGACAAGCAGATTATAAATATCTGTTCACTTTGAGGCATTCCCTTCGGTCACCAGACCCCTGTTCCCTTTCTGAGCACGGCAAAGCCGCACAAATGCAGGTCTAGGGCCAACCTCACGATGCACATCAATCGCAGCCCCAACAATCTGGTCGGTTACCCCCTTGCCCTCCGTGGTAAAATCTCTTACTCCTCTCCTATATCGGTCCACTCATTCTCTTTGAAGGTCACCAACGGCAGCGGCTCCTCAAGGTCGCGCCCCGGCATATATTCAAAAACGGCCTGGGCGTCGGCCCCGATCGCACGGAAGACCCGGCCCACCGGAAGCTCAGATGGGCAAGCCTCGGTGCACATACCACAACCTACGCAGCTCACCACCATATGGTTGAGGCGCGTCAGGTGGAAGATCATAGTATCGGTGGGCATCCGCAGCGCGCCTTTACGCTCGGCCCAGGTGATATACTTTTCGGGTGGGTGGTCGAATATCTGGCCCTTGAACAAGCAGACCTTGCAATAGCACAGTGGGCAGACCTGCTGGCAGTTCATGCAGTGGATGCAGGAGGCAAAGATGTCTTGCATCCCGCCGGCGCTCTGTAAGCGTCCCTTGATGTCGGCAAAGACCGCGTCGCGCTGCGCGGTGCGCATCGCCACCAGGTGCTCGACCGCCGCCGTGCGCCCCTCGACCGTGCCGCCGTCGCGCAGCACCGAGAGGTCCTCGAAGGCCTCCGGCACTTCGAGCGTGATACCTTCGCGCGGGTCTGCGCCCAGCAGCTCGATCTTGAGCGCAGCGCCCGCGCCGGGGATGGGCCGCTCGCACATCTGACAAGCATCGCGGAAGCGATAGCCTTCCAACGGCGCAATATCGCCCGTCTCGATGCCCTCCGGCAGCCGGTTAAGGTCACCGGCCATAAAGTCGGGCGTGGGGTAGGTGCCGAGGCAATCTATGCCGATGATCGTCACGCCCTCCATGCTCGCCTGTTTCAGCTTTACCAGCTCGACATAGGCACGCAGCTCACAGGGGCGCAGCACTGCCGCGATACGTCTATGCGGCTCGCGCACCGTGAGGCGCGCCATCTGTGCCGCGCCGTTTACGGGGAACACCGGGGCGAGCGGGTCGGCGTGGACCAGCAAGGCCGCGTCGGTCACCAGCGCATGTGTGATGGCGCCGGAGGTCATGCGCAGCGGCACGAAGACCGCGTCGATATCGTCGCGGGCCAACATCGCCTGCAGAAGGGCGATCACCGCGCCCTGTACGTCGTCTCCCTGTACCGGGATGATCTTTTTAGCCACTCCTCAGCGCCTCCTAGCTTACTTCCCAGTCTAAACGCAACGGATTCGGGCCAAGCGCGCGTATCTTCTCCGTTATCTCCTCTATCGTCTCGGCAAAGCGTGCGCCCTCGCTCGCGCTGATCCAGCGCAGCCACACCCGCTCTGCCTCCAGCCCGGCGCTCTCCAGGATCGTCCTGAGGAGGATATAGCGGCGGCGTGCTTTGTAGTTGCCTTCCTGATAGTGGCAGTCGCCGGGATGACACCCGCCGATGAGGACACCATCAACGCCCTGGAGGAGCGGTTGCAGCACATAGGTCGAGTCTACTGCGCCGGAGCACATCAGACGTATGATGCGCACGTTCGGCGGATACTGGAGTCGGGACGTGCCGGCAAGGTCGGCGCCGGTATAGGTGCACCAGTTGCAAAGGTATGCGACGATGCGCGGCTCAAATGTTTCGTCGGTCATATTGCTAATCCTCTAACATGTAGCTACTCAGCCGGTTCTACATTCGGGCCTGACACTTCAATATCAGGCTAAAAACACATGTCGGCTAAAGCCGACGCACTGCCTTTTGCCTGGGATTTTAACCCCAGGCTGAGCAGCTACTCTAACACTGAGTAAGATTTGATGAGAGTGCTTTTTGCCCTCCTTGTCTTACCTGAATTTTTCATGCTTGCTCCTCACTCGATCTGTATCAGCGCCATATCAGCCATATCGAGCACCTGCACCATAGTAAAGCCGCGCTGCTGGCTGGCCTTGTTCGGGCAAGCCACCACACATGCCCCGCATCCCTGACAGAGCACCTCGATCACCTGGGCATAAGGCTGTTCCTCGTTGATGACGCGCGCCCCATACGGGCAGACCTCGACGCAGACGCCGCACGCCGAGCACAAGCGCGGGTTCACCGTCGCCACCAGCGGCTGCGACTCCAGCTCGGCCTTGCTCAGCAACGCTGCCGCGCGCATAGCCGCGCCGCGTGCCTGGGCCATCGCCTCGTCGAGGTTGCGCGGCGAGTGCGCCAGCCCTGCCAGATACACACCCTCGGCGGCGAAGTCGAGCGGGCGCAGCTTGACATGTGCCTCCAGGAAGAACCCGTCCGCGTTCAAGGGCACCTTGAGCAGCTTCGCCAGCGCGTCGTTTGCTTCCACATCAGGGCTGATGCCCGCGCTCAGCACCACCCGGTCAACCGTCAGCGTTAGCGGCGTGCCGGAGGGTTGCTCTTTGACAACCACCTGCAACCGGGACGCACCGGCCTTCACCTCCGGCGGCGCGTCGGGGTCATATTCGAGGAAGATCACACCACGCCGCCGCGCCTCGGTGTAGAGCTGCTCATAGAAGCCATAGGTGCGGATGTCGCGGTACAGGATGTATACCTCGGCGTCGGGCTTGGCCGCTTTGAGATGCAGCGCGTTCTTGATCGCCTCTGTACAGCACACCCGCGAGCAGTAGGGATGTTCCGCATCGCGCGAGCCGACGCATTGTATCATGGCGACCACATCGGGGAGCGCGCCTTCCACCAACGCGCGCTCGAACTCGCGCTGCGTCAGCACGCCGTCAAGCTCGGCATAGCCATAGGCGCGTGGCGTAGTCATCTGCGCGCCCGTCGCCACGATCACCACGCCGTGCTCGATCACCTCGCGCGTGTCGTCGGCGTGGCGCAGCGTGGTGGTGAACTTGCCCTTATAGCCCCCGATATCCTCCACCTCGGTGCGCAACATCACGGTGATGCGCGGGCTGCTGCCTATCGCAGCGATCGTATCGCGCAGCAGGTCTTGCGGGGCGGCCCCGCCGAGCTGTGTCGGGGTTAGGATGTGGCGGAGGTTCCCACCCAACGTGTCTTCCCGCTCGACCAGCGTCACCGAGAAGCCCTGCTCGGCCACACTGCGTGCGGCGGTCATGCCGGCGATGCCGCCGCCGATGACCAGCGCGCGATGGTTGACGCTGAAGGTGCTGCGCCGGATCGGGATGAGCTTCTCGGCCTTGCTCACCGCCATGCGCACCAAGTCTTTCGACTTCTCGGTAGCCGCCGCGTGGTCATTGCGGTGCACCCATGAGGCTTGCTCGCGGATGTTCGTCATCTCGAAGAGGTGCGGGTTGAGGCCGGCAGCGCGCAGCGTATCCTGGAAGAGCGGTTCGTGGGTACGCGGCGTGCAGCTCGCCACAATCACGCGGTTGAGCTGGTTCTTCACGATCACATCGGTGATGTGCACCTGGGTATCTTGCGAGCAGGTATAGATATTATGCTCGGCGAAGACCACCCCCGGCAGAGTCTTGGCATATTCCACCACCGCAGGCACATCAACCACGCTGCCGATATTGATACCACAGTGGCAGACGAAGACGCCGATGCGCGGTTCTTCCTCGCTCACGTCGCGTTCGGGCGGATATTCGGGCGTCACCGTGAGGGTATCGCGCGCCGAGGCCAACAGCCCCGAAGCCAACATCCCGGCGCACGATGCTTCGATCACCGTTTCGGGGATGTCTTTGGGCTGAGAGAACGCGCCTGCCACATATACGCCGGGCCGCGAGGTTTCGGTCGGATGATAAGCATCCGGCGCGGCGAAGCCAAAGCGGTTTAGGTCGATGCCGAGCCGCCGCGCGAGGGTCTGAGACGCGGCGGCGGGGCGCAGCCCAACGCTGAGCACCACCATATCGAACTCTTCTTCGACGTTCTTGCCGTCCGGGGTTGCATAGGCAAGCCGGAGGTTCCCGGTACCGGGCACTTCGCGCACCGCCGATACCATGCTCCGCACATAGCGCACACCCTGCTCGGTCTTCGCGCGCTCGATATAGCGCTCGAAGTCTTTGCCGAAGGCGCGGATGTCCATATAGAAGATCGTCGGTGCGATGTTTACGTCGTGCTCTTTGGCGATGACGGCCTCTTTTGTGGCGTACATGCAGCACACCGAAGAGCAGAAGTCGGCATCGCAGCTCTGGTCGCGGCTGCCCACGCACTGTATCCATGCCACCTTGCGCGGATGCTTCCCATCGCTGGGCCGGGTGACCGTGCCCATCGTGGGACCGCTGGCGCTCAGCAGGCGCTCGAACTCGCGGCTGGTGAGCACGTTCGGGTAATGACCATAGCCGAACTCCGGGTTGATGCTGCCCGCCACGGTATCCATGCCGGGGGTGAGCAGCACCGCGCCGACTTTGAGCTGGAGGTGTTCGGACTGCATAGTGTGGTCGATCGCGTCGGCTTTGCAGGCGATGACGCACTCGTTGCACTCCGAGCAGACGCCGCACGAGAGGCAGCGTGCCGCCTCTGCGACCGCCTGTGCTTCGCTGAACGCGCCGTAAACCTCGGCGAAGTCGGTCTTGCGCACATCGGCGGGGCGGCGGGAGGGTTCGGCGCGCGCCGCGCGATAGGCGGGCGTCTCTGCTATGTGTCGGTGCACCTCGGTCTCGCTCAGCAGAGCGACATGCTGCGGTGCGGTGGCCTCCTCCAGCGCGGCGAGCGCCTCCGCGCCCCCCTCAAGGTAAGCCATGATGCCACGTGCGGCCTTATGCCCGGCAGCGATAGCGTCTACGACAAAGGCGGTGCCGGTTACCGCGTCGCCGCCCGCGAAGATGCCGGGCGCGCTGGTGGCGAGCGTCTCGGCCTGCACCTTCGGCCAACGCCCGCCTGCCGTCTCGATCTGCTCGGCCAGGCTGCCCAGCCGGGTGCGTTGCCCGATGGCGAAGATCACGACGTCGGCGGCGATCACCGCCTCGGTGCCGGGCAGCTCGTCAAAGTCGGGGCGGCCATCCTTGAAGCCTCTAAAATCTACTTCAACACAGCGCACACCACGCAGCCGTCCGGCCTCGTTCGTGATCTCTTTGAAGGTGCGGGAGGGCAGCACTTCAATGCCCTCTTCCTCGGCGTCGCGCACCTCCCATTGGTGCGCCGGCATGGTATCGCGGCTCTCCAGACAGGCCATACCGGTCCATGCCGCGCCCATGCGCACCGCAGTTTGCGCCGCATCGATCGCCACATTGCCGCCGCCCAGCACCAATACGCGCTTGCCCTGGACATCGGGCGGCGCGTCGTCGAGCGACACGCGGCGCAGATAATCGGTCGCGCCGTGCACGTCGGGCAGATCGCTGCCGGGGATGGGCAGCCGTACGGCCTCGTGTGCGCCCACCGCGACGAACACTGCATCATAGTTTTCCCGCAAGCCGGCGATGTCGTCTACGCGCGTGTTGAGCTTGAGGTCGATGCCTTTATCGATGATCGCGTCAATCTCTTCTTGGACGCGCGCGTAGGGCAAGCGGTATGCCGGGATGCCCACGCGCATCATGCCGCCGGGCACGGGCAGCGCCTCGTATACGGTCACCCGATAGCCCTCGACCGCCAGGTCTTGCGCACACGTCAGTCCGGCAGGCCCCGCGCCCACGATCGCAACGCGCTGCGGGCGCGGCTCTGCGGCGGTGGTCGGCAGCTTCTCGGCGATCTGCTCCGGGTGGGCGTGCGCCCAGTCTGCCACGAAGCGCTTGAGCGCCATGATGTTAACCGGCGCGTCGCCGGCCTGGGTGCGCGAGCAAGCGTCCTCGCAGACGTGGTTGCAGACCCGCCCG
>CAZJBO010000054.1:0-11431 GCA_964544075.1 uncultured Anaerolineae bacterium | reverse complement strand
TCTCGCGTGCTTGGGGTCCGGGGTCGGCGCAGCCGACATATCGCGCTAGCCTGCGTTTCAACCGCAGGCCCAAGCCGACCTTATGCGATGCGCGCGCTTCCGGCTCCCCTCGCCCCAACGAGGGAGGGGCCGGGGGTGAGGGAATTCCAACCGCAGGCACGGGACCTTTGCCGGAGCGCTTCCGCCCTCAGGCACATCCATATCCTTGACGATGCATGGGGCACAGATTACAATGAGCGCACTAATCGAGGAGGATGTGTTTATGCCCATTTATGAGTACCGCTGCCGGGAATGCGGCAGTGTTTTTAGCAAGCGCCGACGCATGAGCGAAGCCGATGATCCGGTCGCTTGCGAGAAGTGCGGCAGCGCAGAGGCAGGGCGCATCCTATCGCTGTTTGCCGCGCGCAGCGCCGAAGGCGGCGCGGTCGCCGGCACCGGGAGCGCTTGCAGCGGCTGCGCTGCCACCAGCTGTAGCACATGCAGCACGAGCACTACCCGCCGATAAGCGCCGCCAACTTCGCCTCTGACGCCGCGCGTATCTCCTCGTGGATGCTCAGGCCGTGGCTGTCCATCGTGACTACGGTCGGGAAGCCCGCGACGCGGATCACCCAGAACGCCTCAGGCACGCCGAACTCTAACTTATGCACCGCCACAACTTCCTTCACAGATTCCGCGATGAGGGTTGCTGCGCCGCCTATCGCATGGAGGTATACCGCCCCGTGCTCCTGGCAGGCAGCCAGAGTCTGGGCGCCCATGCCGCCCTTGCCGACAACCGCGCGCAGTCCAAAGTGCGCGATCACACCGGCCTGATATGGTTCCTCACGTATGCTGGTAGTCGGGCCTGCCGCCACGAAATGCCACGCACCGTCCGCATCCTGCCGCACCACCGGCCCACAGTGATAGATCACACCACCCTCAAGACACGCCTTGAGCCGCGCATATAGGGCCTGCTCTGCTTCGGGCACCGCCGCACTCTTGATAAAGTTCTCGGTCATATACTTGTGCGCCGCGTCACGCGCCGTCACGATGATGCCGTCTAGCTTGACGCTGTCGCCCACATGCAGCGCGCGTAGGTCGGCCTCGCCAATGGGGATGTTTAGTTCTACATTAGCCATAGTTCACCTCGCCGGTATCCAGAGTTACGTCCATCGAAGCATGGCGGTTGGCCCAGCACATATAGGCCACCGAGACAAAATAACTTGCCGGGAGGCGGTGCAGGGTCTCGACCTTCACATCGAGCACGGTAGTCTTGCCACCAAAGCCCATCGGTCCGATGCCGAGTTCGTTTGCGTCATGATATAGGCGCTCCTCCAGCGCCGCCAGTGCCGGCTCTGCGTGCCGCGCACCCATAGGGCGCAGTAGCGCTTCCTTTGCCTTTACATAAGAAGCGCCCCGGTCGCCGCCTATGGCGATGCCCAGCACGCCCGGCGCACAGCCCAAGCCTTGCGCCTTGTGCACCGCGTCGAGCACCACGCGCCGCACCCCTTCCAGGTCGCGGCCCGCGCCCAGCGCGTTCGCCGGCAGTTTGTACTGCGTGCTCACGTTCTCGCAACCGCCGCCTTTGAGGATCAGATCAACATGGATGTGCCCGGCTTCCCACTCCTCGAAGTGCATCGTGGGGTAGTCTATGCCGGTGTTATTGCCGCTGTTCTCCCCGGTGAGGCTGTCAACCGCGTTGGGCCGAAGATAGCTGCGCTTGGTCGCTGTAGCGCACGCCGCTCTGACCTGCGCCTTGAGCACGCGCATTGACACGCCCAGGGGATAATGTATCCAGAAGAGCGGGGTGCCGGTATCCTGACACATCGGGGTCGATTTTGTGCGCGCCATCTCGATGTTGGTCAACACGGTGTCGAGCGCACTTGCGGCGGCAGACCCCGGCGCTTCGCGTGCTTTGCCGCGCTCGATAGCCTCCACCACATCCGCCGGAAGCTGGGTGGCGGCCCGCCGGATCAGCTCTACCAATGCATCGGTCAGTTCGGGCTGCTGCATAAGGTTCCTCCTCTCCTTAGTGTGTCTTGAGCCGATTTTAACGCAATTGCTTGGTATTCCCACCGGCGGATCGACCAGGGCAAGGTAGCGCCCCGCCCCACATGCACATATGCGCGTGCCTTGCAATTTTGCGTCTGCGACCATACTAAAGATATAATCGCGCGCACGATGGCCGAACAGAAACTGCCGCAGAAACAGAACATGCCCCCCGAACACGTCGGCGTCTTGGCTGCCGGGTTCATCTTGGCGGTGGCAGGCTGGGCGGGGATGGGATACCTCGTCTTTAATACCTTGCCGCTGGCCTTACCACGCTGGCTCTTCTTCATGTGCTTGTTTATGGCCTCAGCCGGCACTGTGCTGCCCTTCGTGCGCTTCCTCAATGTACGCTTCACGCGGCACACAGTGCCCGGCAGGGTGATCTTGCGTCAGAGCATATGGGTGGCAATGTTTGTAACCGCCAGCGCGTGGCTGCTCATCCCACGGCTGCTAAACTGGATTAGTTCTTTCTTTTTAGCGCTCAGTTTGATCGTGATCGAAATCTTCTTACGTCTGCGCGAACGTGCACACGACGACGAAGTATAAAATCGCCAGCGGCGCAGCTCTGAGACAGAGCGCTCAGGGAGACCCGCTTCTAGCAAATTGTTCTCGGCACTACACACCAGGAGAGGTTACTTATGAAAGCCGATCTTGACCGCTTGATGGCCGAACGCGCGCTCGATGTCCTCATCATCATCAAGCGCGGCAGCACTGAAGTAATGTCGATGAAGTACGTGACCGGCGGCGTCAGCCTGGGCGAGGCATTCTACATCAAGAAACGCAACGCTGCACCGCTCCTCATCAGCTCGGAGTTCGAGCGCGAAGAGGCCGCCAAGAGCGGGATAGAGGTCAAAATCTTAGCCGACTTTGGCTATAAGCAGCTCCTTGCAGAACACAAGAATGTCATCGCAGCACAGGCGGCGCTGTGGGACCGCATATTCGATACCTTTGGTCTGCGCGGGCGCGTGGGGTTCTATGGTCTCGCCAACCCCGGCGTCATCTTCCATGTGCTCACCCGGCTCGTCCGGGCGCGCCCTGACCTTGAGCTTGTCGGGGAAGGTGGCACGGATATATTCACCGCTGCCGCGCGCACCAAAAGCGCCGACGAGATCGCCCATCTGCGCGATGCAGCACAGCGCACATGTGACGTGATGACCCAAACGCGCGACTATATCGTCAGCCACGTGGTCCGGGAGGAAACGCTCATCAAACCCAACGGCACACCGCTCACCATCGGGGATGTCAAACGCTTTGTGCGCGCCCGGCTGCTTGATAACAACCTCGAAGATACCGAGGGGATGATCTTTGCACAGGGCCGGGACGGGGGCATTCCCCACTCCAAAGGCACAGAAGACGCTGCGCTGGTCTTGGGCAAGCCGATTGTGTTTGACCTATATCCACGTAGCATCGAAACCGGCTACTTCCACGACATGACACGAACCTGGTGCTTGGGCCACGCGCCCGCCGATGTCCAAGCGGCTTACGCGCAAGTCATGGAAGTGTTCGACTGTGTGACCGCTGCGCTCAAGGTCGGGGAGAAGTGCCGCCAATACCAAGATATGGCCTGTGAGATTTTCGAGGGCTACGGTCACAAGACGCTGCGCTCCAAAGAACGCTCGCTTGAGGGCTATGTGCACAGCCTCGGCCACGGCATCGGCCTCAATATCCACGAAGCGCCGCGCTTTAGCCAGTTCGCACCCAACGATGTGATCGACGTGGGCAATGCCTTCACGGTAGAGCCGGGCTTATACTATCCCGACAGCGCGGGAAAAGGCTGGGGCGTGCGGGTCGAGGACAGCTTCTATGTGAGCGAAAGCGGCGCGATCGTCTCGATGAGCACGGTGCCCAAAGATTTGGTTATCCGGATGTGACGCTATGACACGCATTCTCTCAATCGAAACCTCGTGCGACGAGACCGCCGCTGCCGTCATCGAAGACGGACGACACATTGTCTCTAGCGTGGTTGCATCGCAGAACGACCTCCACGCACAATATGGCGGCATCTTCCCCGAAGTCGCCTCGCGCGCCCACATCGAAGCGATCGCCGCCGTAGTGCAAAGCGCCATAGACGAAGCCGACGCCGGTTATGCCGACCTCGACGCTATCGCTGTGACGCGCGGCCCCGGTCTGCCGGGGAGCCTGCTGGTCGGCGTTAACTTCGCGAAGGGGCTGGCGCTGGGGACCGGACTCCCTTTGGTCGGCGTCAACCACCTAGAGGGACACATATACGCGCTGTGGCTCATAGAAGACACGCCGGAAGTACGCTTCCCGGCGGTGGCGTTGATCGTCTCCGGCGGCCACACCTCACTGGTGTTGATGCACGGACACGGCCAATACGAGCCGCTCGGTCACACGCTCGACGACGCCGCCGGCGAAGCCTTCGACAAGGTAGGGCGCGTGCTTGGGCTGCCATACCCCGGCGGCCCCGCCATCGAAAAGGCCGCCGAAGAGGGTAACCCCGAAGCATACAAGTTCCCGCGCGCCAAGCCCGACGGCACCTTCGACTTTAGCTTCTCAGGGCTAAAGACGGCGGTGATCCGCGCGGTAAAGGCCGACCCCGGCCACCGCATCAAGCGCGGCGCGATCAAGCTGCGGGAAGACCTCGACATAGCCGATGTCGCCGCGAGCTTCCAAGCAGCGGTGATCGATGCGCTGGTGATTAAAACATCCGCCGCCGCGCGCCACCACGCCGCCAGAGAGGTGCTTTTGGTCGGCGGGGTGAGCGCTAACCGCGCGCTCCGCCACGCGATGCAGACCCGCGCCGGCTTGCCGGTGCGCTTCCCACCGTTGGCGCTCTGCACCGATAACGCGGCAATGATCGGCGCGGCAGGCTACCCTCGATATATGGCAGGACAACGCGACGGCTTAGATATGGACATCCAACCGATGTGGCCGATAGATACGCTCGCAACAGAGCCTGCGGTTGAACCTCCAGGCTAGCCCCCCTCACCCCCGGCCCCTCTCCCTCAAGTGGCGAGGGGAGCCGGAAGCGCGCGCATAAGATCGGCTTGGGCCTGCGGTTTCAACCGCAGGCTAGAATCACATGTCGGCTTCGCCGACCCCGGAAGGTGCGCGCACAAGGTCGGCGGAGCCGACGGCTTATGTTAGCCTGGGGTTTTAACCTCAGGCGGCGAGGGGCAGCGTTTCGGCAAAGGTCGGCGCAGCCGACAGCTTATGTTAGCCTGGGGTTTTAACCTCAGGCACACCAGGCGCCCAGGCGGTGCCCCCGGCCCCGTGATTAAAATGCACAAGCGCTATAAGTCCGGCGTTGGATCAAGCGCCCGATATGCCTCCAACACCACCCCCAACGTCTCGTCCGGCGCCTTGTAGTGCTCGGCCACACGGATAGGCGCAGAGCCGGTAGGTGTCCAGCGCGTTGTCACCATCGGGATGCTATCATCCACGAAGATATCCACCAGCGGCACACCCAACGCCGCCGCGATATGCTGTCCGCCCGAATCGTAACCGACATACAGGTCGCTTGCGGCAATCAGCGCTGCGAACGCGCCCAACTCACCCCGCCAAGCGACCACGTCTGCCGCGCGCAGCACATCCGGCGGCGGCAACGCTGCCGCGTCGTCGGCCTCGGCCTCGGCTATGGCGATGCCGCCCAGCGCGTTAAGCCGCCCCAAGTGTCGCTCGGCGCGTATCACCTCGTCGCCCACACCCTTGACAAAGAGCAAGCGTGCCCCCGACTCGATGAGCGCCCGTAGGATGCTGTGCTCGAAGTCATCGTCTATGCGTTTGGCATCGTTCCCGCCCACCCCAAACCCCACACAGACTATCGGGCGGACATCGGCGGCGGGGCGGAGGAGGGCCTGGCGCAACGCCGTGCCGAGCGCGGCGTGTGTATCGGAGAGGCTGAGATATGGCGCGGGTGCAGTGTCGTCACCGCCGAACTGCTCGATCAGCCAGCGCGCGGTGAGCGCCCCGATGCGCTCTGTGCCGTCGCCTCCGTAGCTCCGGCTTTCGAAGAACAAGCTGCGCGCATCGTGCATCGTCAGGGGCAGCAAGCCGAGCTGCGTCAGGCGCGAGTCGGGGTCGATGATGAGATATTCATCGTGGTCTAGCCCCGCGAGTTCGTCCGCGACAACCTGGGTAAGCGCCACCCAACGGTCCAGCCGCGCCAACAGACTACCGTCACGCGGGTAGCCCACCGCCTCGACCCGCACGCCGGCATCGCCCGCAAAGAGCTGCCCCACCACCGGTGCGCCCAAGATGACACACTCGGCGGCGGGACAGAGCCGATGCATCATGGCAAGGATGACACTGGTGACGGCAACCTCGGCGCCAAAGGTTACGCGCGACGGGATGAGGACTTTCTTAACGTGCTGTACATCAATAATGCGCTCCGAGGTGAGCTGCGCGCGCTGTGCGGCGCGGCGCGCCAATATGTCGTCGATGTTGGTAATGCCATAGCCATAGAGCAAGAAGTGCAGCTCGCGGTTTTCGGGCAAGTGTCGGCATATGTCGATGACCTGGGCAAAGAGTCGGTCGTAGAGACGGCAATAGGTTGGGTCGAAGCGGTCGGCGGACCATTCTACCAGCGCGGGGAAGAGCTGCTCGGCCCCGATGCGGGCAAGCTCGGCGTTGGGGCTGGTGGCGAGTTCGGTCAACAGGGTGATGGTGTCGGGCAGAAAGGCTTCCTCTTGTGCATAGTGTGTGCGGAAGCGCGCCGCTGCGTCTTGAGCCAGGCGGCGTGCCTCGTGCGGGGTGAGGGAACCGGCACGCCGCAGCCTGCGCAGTTCGGTAAGGAGAGGCGCGGAAGGGTCCGGTTCAGGAATGTGCATAATGCATCTCCGCTCTTTGGCAGGCTGGCATGATATATCGGCTGCAGCCGACGGCCCGTTTTCAGCTTGGGGTTGAACCTCCAGGCTAAACAGTCACCGCTTGTTCACCCTCACCCCTAACTCAGATCAAAGAACAGACCCTCGGCGTCGGCGTCCACCATGATAGAGGTACCGGCGTTCGGTTTCTCTTGCGCGATGACATCGGCGAGCGGCGCGCGGATAAAACGTGCAATGACGTCGACCAGCGCATCTGGGTCGGCGGCCTGGTCGAGCAGATATTGTTTGGCGGCGTCGCTAAAGCCCAGCTGAAAGCCCTGCGCGACCATGTGTTTCTGCTCTGCCGTGAGCAGCAGGTCGAGCGGGTCCGGCACGGAGCGCGGCGGCGCGGCGGGTGCGGACGCGCGCACCGGCTCTGCATCCTGCCCCGCATCCGCTTGGGGTTCGATCGTGGGGGGCGCAGCCTCCGCCGCCTCCGGCCTCGATTCTGGGCCGGGGGTGCTCTCTTCGCCGCCGATATCAAAACAGATATCGGCACCTTTGACGTCTATCGTGATGACGGCGCCCGTTTTGAGGTTCTCTTCGAGCATAAAGTTTGCCAGCGGCTCGCGGACAAAGCGGTTGATGATGCGCCGCAGCGGGCGTGCGCCCCATTCGGGGTGCTTGTTCTGCGCCAACAGGTGACGCTTGGCACCGTCGGTGACCTTTAGGGTGACCCCTCGGCTGGCGGCGAGCTTGATGTCTTTCTTTAACATCAGGCCAAGTATCAAGTATAAATCGTTGGAGCTGAGCGGGTGGAACAATACAATTTCACTGAGGCGGTTGAGGAATTCGGGGCGGAAGTGTGCGTTGACCTCGTCCATCACCCGGTCGCGTACCTCGGCGCGCACATGTCCGCTCTCGTCCACGATGTCCAGCTCGACCAATTGACGCGCGCCGAGGTTGCTGGTCATGATGACGACGGTTTCAGAGAAGCTGGCGACGTTGCCGCGCCCGTCGGTGAGGCGACCTTCCTCCATCACTTGGAGCAAGATGTCGAGCACGCGCGGGTGGGCTTTCTCCACCTCGTCGAAAAGCACGATGAGGTAGGGCTGCTGGCGTACACGCTCGGTGAGCTGGCCGCCGGATTCCGAATCGATGTAGCCGGTGGGTGCACCGATCAGCCGGTTGATGGTGCTCTCGTCCTGAAACTCGCTCATGTCCAGCTGGAGCATGGCGTCTTCGTCGCCGAACATGAACTCGGCCAGAGCTTTGGCAAGCTCGCTCTTGCCGACTCCCGTCGGGCCTAAGAATAGGAAGGACCCTATCGGGCGCTTCGGGTCCTTTAGGCCGACGCGCGCGGTCTTCACGGCACGGCTGACGGCCTGCACTGCTTCGTCCTGCCCGATGATGCGTTTGTGTAAATGTTCGGTCATGCTGGCATAGCGGGAGCGTTCGTCTACGCCGAGCTTGCTCGCGGGGATGCCGGTCATCCGGCTGATGGCAAGGGTCACGTCCCCGCCATCGACACACCTATCGGCAGCCGCGCCCGATTGTTGGACGGCGATGTGGCTGACGATGGCGCAGCTTCGGTGCATGAGCTGCACGGCAGCGCGTGGGAGCGCGGTGCCGGAGAGATAGCGCTTTGCCATCGCTGCGGCGACGGACAACGCAGCGTCGGCGATCTCCAGCCCATAATCCGCTTCCATCTGAGCCTTGAGCACGCGCAGAATTTCGAGGGTCTCGCGCTCGTTGGTCTGAGGCACGCGCAATGTCTGGCTGTTTTCGCTAATAGCGGGGATATCGGCCAGGATTGTGTCATATTCGGTTTCGCTGGTAGTGCCGATGATGACCAAGTGCTTGTCGTGGAAGGCCTTCTGGATTTCGGGCGTGACCGATTTGTAGTATGCGGCGGCCTTGATCGGGCCGCCGAAGAAACGGTGGATGTTGGGTAGGAAGAGGATGCCACCATGCGCATGTGCGAGTCCGTTCTCGATGGCAGATTTCGGCTTCCCGATGAGCGCGGGTTCTTTGATCTGTATCAGCTTCTCGATACCCGCCGGCCCCCCTCCCTCGGCGATGCGTGCGGCGAGGCTGAGCACAAGGCTGCGTTTGCCGCTTCCGTCGGGGCCGAGCAGTATTAAGTTGCGGTTCTCCTTCTGCGTGAGGATGTTTACCATATTGCGGAGCAGGTCGTCGCGGAAGTATAGGGGCCTGAGCTTGTCGGCGTGGGCCAGGGCTACGTAGTCGAAGGAGGCGCCGCCTGCACCGGTAGACGCACGGCGCGCTGAGGTCTTTCTGCTCCTGGTCGGCGCGCCTGGCAAGATGCCGTACATCCGCAGCAGGCCAGCCGTCGATGTGCGGCGGTGGGCCATGCCGCGCAGCAGGTGCTCGGCGCTGATCTGGCTCTTAGCGTCGGCCTGGGCAAGGCTGAGGCCTTCGTCGAGCGCGATAACCATGCTCCGGGAGAGCCGCACGCGGCGGCCATCGGCGGCGACAAAGTCGAGCTTGGAGTTCTGGGCACGGCGGCGGTCGGCGGCCAGGCGCACCCGGCGCCGTAGACCGTCCAAATCGAGGCCGCGCTCTTCTTGGTAGCGCGTGAGCAACCAATATGCTGTGTTATCGGCGTCTTCGAGCATGGCATCGAGCACAATTTCGGCGCTCAGGACCTTGTAGCGTCGGCGTGCCATATAATCGACGGCTCGATTCATGACCTTGCTTAGTTCGGCAGAGAGATTATTAGGATCGAGTGTGCCCATGTGCATCACCTTGTTGATTAGCGTCGGCGGCGGCTCTACAGTAACCCAAATCGGCGTGGGGGACAAGCGGGAGCGCCGTCTGGGATTCAACCCCCCGGCTAAGAACATATCGACGGCTAAAGCCGCTCTTGCCAAAGGCGCGCGGGGTATATATGGCAAATTTGATTTTATCGTAAAAATTTGACTTGAGTGTAAATATACCTATGATTCGCTTGACACAAAGCGTTTTTTTGATTATATTTTTGATAACATCAAAATTTTTAGGCTGTGAGGCAGCCGTATAGCAGCAACGCTACGCTACATTCCGGAGTTTGGGCACATTTATTTACCTGCCTTGTTGCAAAGCTCCGGGCCGCTTGAAGGCGGCGTTTCTTTCCGTCACCTGCACCTCACAATGGGCTACGGGACCCTTGACCTCTTTCCAAACGCGGCAAGTGCGCTACATGCAAGCCTAAGTGACGGAAAGAGATGCTGCCTTCAACGGCTAAATCCTTCAGAGACTCCGCATACGTGGAGGTGATTGATTAAAAAAACACAGGTAGGCAGTAAACAGGTACCGACTGTGGGAAGCCGTGTCTTCTCTTATGTATCTGATTAACATATCTTGCACAAGGGGGTTTCCTTAAAATGACAGAGTACGATGTCGTTATTGCTGGCGGCGGACACAACGGACTGGCTTGTGGTGCTGTATTAGCAAAAGAGGGGCTGAAGGTTCTGGTGGTCGAACGGAGCAAGTGGCTCGGCGGTGGCGTCGTCACCCGCGAGGTCACGCTGCCGGGGTTCAAACACGATATGTACGGCTCCTCGCATGTTTGGATTCATGCCAATGCTGCGTTCAAGAAGCTAGAACCCGAACTAAGAGAGCTGGGTTTACACTATGTGTATGCCAAAGATCAAATCACAGGTCATCCCTTTAAGGAAGGCCCCGGCATTATTGTTTATAACGATATAGAGAAGACCGTAGCCAGCATCGCCCAATACTCAGAGAAGGATGCCAAGCGCTACCGGGAAATCTGCGATGGCTTCATAGACGTGAAGGATGGGTTTATCAAACACTTCTTCTCGCCGCCAAGCCCCCCCAGTTACCTGCCGGCTGTTATGGAGAACAGCGAAGAGGGCCTGGAGATGCTGCGGAACTATCGGCTGAGTCCTTTGGACTTCACCCTTGAGAACTTTGAGAACGAGTATGTGCGTTCGTTCATCCTCGGCTGGGCGACCGCACCCGGCATTCATCCGTCACAGGAAGGTAAGGGCGACAGCTTCTACATCATGATCCCCGCGATCCACAGCTACGGCGAATCTATCCCCGAAGGCGGCACGATGCAGCTGCCTATCGCCCTGGCGAAGCTCATCGAGAAGTACGGCGGCACGGTCTGGACCGAGGCGCCGGTCAAACGGTTCATCGTGGAAGACGGGGTTGCACAGGGCGTCGAGCTGGAGGATGGCCGGAAGGTCCGGGCGAAGAAAGCCGTCGTGACAAACATCGATCCCAAACACAGCTATCTAGAGATGATGGATGAAGGCGTCCTCGACGCATCATTCATACGCAAGGTCGAGAACTTTAACCACGGCGACTTCACAGTATGCCGCGTGCATTATGCGCTCCACGAGCCGCCCAAGTATAAGTGCAGCGACGAGATGAACAAGACGGCCTTCCAGCGCATCTTTGGCTCGATCGAAGATATCAAACGCCAGTACGCCGAAATGTCGATGGGCATCGCCCCCACAAACCCCTTCCTATGGGTGGCCTGCTGGACGCTCGTAGACCCCACGCGCGCACCCGACGGCAAACATACTTTGATTATGGACACCTTCGTCCCCATCAACCTCGCCAGCGGCCAGAACTGGGAAGACATCGGCGAGGACTATATCAAAAACGTC
>CAZJBO010000053.1:0-11701 GCA_964544075.1 uncultured Anaerolineae bacterium | reverse complement strand
CTACCACTACAACCAAAGCAAAGATAGCAACGATGGCCAGCGTGTTAGACTCGACGTTCAAGTTCTGCGTTTGCTTATTTGTTTGTTGTGCCTCGTGAACAACAACATCACGTCCGGCGATGATGTTTGCCTCGACCTTGCCGTCGCCTACCGCCGCGCCCGGCCCCACATCACCATCTACCCTAATATTGTCATCACGTTTTCTCTCGTCCGGCATTGCTCCCCCTGGTGCATCCGTTCACAGCACATAAGTATAGTGTAACCGTTCTACCCACAGCGCACAAAAAAACTTCTCTTGACTCTTGGTTTTCGCCCGCAGCAGTGGTACAATGAGCGTGGTCGCCCCCATAGCTCAGCGGATAGAGCGTTGCCCTCCGAAGGCAAAGGCACAGGTTCGAGTCCTGTTGGGGGTACTTATCGCCGCAGCATCTGGCTGCGGCGCTTTTGTATTGCGGCAGCTCTGAAAGTCATGGTGGGAGAAGGCATCTGGCGTGATGGGAACATGCCGCGCAAGACTTTTTGGACAAAGTACACTAAGTCAGATAATATATGGGGTGGGGAATTATGCCCCCTCCAATCTATCAGTTCCGGCTCAGTCCCTCGGACATGAGCCATTACAAACCTTGTATAGGAGGTTAAATCGCAATGGCAATCAAAGTTGGTATTAACGGGTTTGGGCGCATTGGCCGCCAGGTCCTCAAGATCATCAAGGAAAAGTACGGCGATGACCTCGACCTCGTGGCATTCAACGACATCGGCAACCTCGCAACGATGGCGCACCTATTCCGCTACGACTCGAACTATGGCAAGTTTGACGGCGAACTCGAAGTGCGCGAAGACGGCATCGTCGTCAACGGCGATTTCATCAAAGCCCTCTCGGAACGCGACCCCGCCAAGCTCCCCTGGGGCGCGCTGGGCGTCGATATCGTGATCGAGGGCACCGGCTTCTTCCGCAAGCGCGAAGACGCCGCCAAACACCTGGAAGCCGGCGCGAAGAAGGTCGTCATCACCGCCCCGGCCACCAACCCCGACGCAACCTTTGTGCTAGGCGTCAACGCAGACCAATACGACCCCGCCAAACACCACATCATCTCCAACGCATCCTGCACCACCAACTGCCTCGCGCCCGCCGTCAAGGTCATACAAGATAACTTTGGCATCGAGAGCGCCTACATGACCACCATCCACTCATACACCAACGACCAACGCATCCTCGACCTGCCCCACAAAGACTTGCGCCGTGCCCGCGCTGCCGCCCTGAACATGATCCCCACCACCACCGGCGCAGCAAAGGCGGTCTCCCTGGTCATCCCCGAACTAGAGGGAAAGATCGGCGGCATGGCGATACGTGTCCCGACCCCAACCGGCTCGGTCGTTGACCTCGTGGGTGTGCTCGAAAAAGACGCCACCACCGAAGAGCTACACGCCGCGTTCAAAGCAGCCGAAGCCGGGCCGATGGCAGGCATCCTCGGCTTCAGCGAAGAACCGCTGGTCTTGAGCGACTTTGTGAAGGATTCGCGCAGCAGCATCGTGGACGCTCAGTTCACCATGATCTTCGACCGCAACAAGGTCAAGCTGCTGACCTGGTACGACAACGAGTGGGGCTATTCAAGCCGCACCGCCGACCTGGTGAAGATGATCGCCGACAAAATGTAAGCCGGGTCCGATACGTGACCTTAACTAGAACCGCACAGGGGACGTGGCAGATGCTACGTCCCCTGTTTTTGTTTTGCCCGCTATGGGGACATTACGCCACGACAAGTCATTCGCAATTGTTCACACCTCGACATCATTGTATAATACAACCATATTACCTATATACATCGGATACCCTCAAGGAGCACGCCCTATGAACTTGATAGAACTGCATAGCGTCCAAAAGTATTACTGTCTGGGCGGGGAGGATATCCACGCACTGCGTGATATACACCTCAACATCCCCAAAGGTGAGTTCGTCGTTATACAGGGTCCAAGCGGGTCGGGCAAGACCACTCTGCTCAACCTCATCGGCGGGCTGGAGCCTGCCGACGAAGGCCGCGTCACGGTGGACGGCCAAGACATCACCGCCCTCGGCGAAGCAGCGCTCACCCTCTATCGCCGCCAGAAGGTCGGGCTGGTCTTCCAGTTCTTCAATCTCATCCCCACGCTCACCGCGCTCGAAAACGTGATCTTCGCCGCCGAGCTGGTCGGAGATCAAGCCGGAAACGCCGCCGAAATCCTGGAGCTGGTCGGCCTCGCCCCCCAGATGAACTACTATCCAGGCCAGCTCTCCGGCGGCCAACAGCAGCGCGTGGCGATCGCGCGCGCGCTGGTCAAAAACCCGGCGCTGCTCCTGGCCGACGAACCCACCGGCAGCCTCGACTCACGCACCGGACGCGAAGTGCTCGCCGTGATGCAGGATGCGAACCGAGAGCGTGGTCAAACCGTGCTCATCGTGACACACAACCCCGCCATCAGCAAGATCGCCGACCGAGTGATTCACATCAGCGACGGGAATGTCTTGGCAGTCGAGCAAAACGAGAACGCACCGGCATCTGCCGACCTCGGCGCTTGGTACTAAGCTATGTATACACTACGACGAAAAATCATCGGAGACTTGCGCGCCCAAGCCGGCGCGTTCCTGGCCGTATGGCTGACCATCGTAGTCGGTCTCAGCTTCTACGGCGCAACCTACCCCGCCGGCGTCGCCATGATCGAATCCAGCTACGCCACCTACGACCTGCTCCATTACGCCGATTTCACCGCGCTCTTTGCGCCCAGCACAGAGCGCGAAGCCATACTTGAGGCCCTCGCCGACGTGCCGGGCGTAGTCGCGGTCGAAGGGCGGCTGGTCATGGATACCGGCCTGGAACTCCACGCCCCCGACCGCATAACCCTTCAGATGATATCGCTGCCCGATGGAGAACACCCGTCCGTCAACGACGTACAGGTCACCAAAGGAGCGGAGCTAAGCGCGCCGGGCCAGGTACTCGTGCTAGAATCCTTCGCCAACTTCCACGCCATCAAGCCCGGCGACACCCTGCATGTGTGGGCAAACGGCCAACCCCATGACCTTGTCGTGGCGGGCTTGGTCTTCGCGCCGGAATATCTTATCGCCGGGCAGAGTTCGATAATGCCCTTCCCACAACCCAGCAGCTTCGGCGTGGCCTATATGCCCTATGCCGAGATGACGGATATGCTCGGTATGCCGGGCGCGGTCAATAACATAGTGCTGACCACCGACGAGGATGCCGACGCAGATGCAATCCGCAGCGCGCTGACCTCCATCCTGGCTCCCTACACCACAGTCGAGCACATCTTCAGCCGCCTACAGACCGCCAGCGGCGGCATCACCAACGCCAACATCGACGGCGCGATGCCCATCGCGAGCTTCTTCTCTATCATGTTCCTCATCATCAGTGGGCTGGTTATGGCAGTGCTGCTGGCCCGCCTGATGGAAGCCGAAACGCGCCGCATCGGGACCATGCGCGCGCTGGGGCTGGGGCGCAAGGAAGCCTTGCGCCACTATAGCGCCTTCCCACTCGTCATCGGGATAAGCGGAGCCATCGTAGGGTCGATCATCGGGTACCTGATCTCCTTCCTCACCGCCCAATACTTCATCCAGACCTTGTTCGGCGGCAGCCTGCCCACCTTCGTCAACCCGCCTCAATGGGGCTATATCTTATTCGGCGCCGGCGTAGTCATAGTCCTGGCGCTTCTGGCCGGGGCGATCCCCATATGGCGCGCCTCAGGCACCGACCCCGGCCTGGCGCTGCGCCCGGTCACACCGAAAGGGATGGGCGCACAGGGCCGGATAACCATACCAGGCCTGCCGCTCTCGGCACGCCAGGCGCTGCGCAATATGCTCCGGGTGCCGGCACGCACGATCAACACCCTGCTAAGCGTGTTGATCGGGTTCACGGTCATCATCGCGGCCAGCGGCATGGCCGACACAAGCACCCATGTTGTAGACATCCAGTTTCGAGACGGACAGCACTTTGACCTACAGGTTACATGGTCAACGCTCGCGCCTGCCGACCCTCGGCAAGCCCAGATCGCCGACATTACCGGCGTCCACGGGGTCGAGATGGTGTTGGTCGGCCCGGTGACGGCCAGCCACGGGGACCGGGTGCTGGATACCTATGCGATCAGCACAGACCACGAGACTGACTACTACACCTTCAAGACTCTCGACGGAGAAGCCGCCTTCTCACACGGCGAGGCAGTATGGATCGGGCAAAATCTGGCCCGCGTGCTCGACGTGGGTGCAGGCGATACCCTGACCCTAAGCGCGCTGGGTCAAACTCACGAAGCGCGCATCGCGGGCGTGGTAGAGCAGTTCCTGGGCAGTGTGGTCTTCACACCGACCGAGTTAATGCTTGGGTGGACGCCGCTGAGCGTGCGTATGTCTAACATGGCGTGGGTACAAGTAGAGCCGGGTGAGCTGGACACGGTACGCCGAGCACTAACAGCGCTCAACGGTGTGGTGGCGGTCGAGGTCACCGAGCAAACCCGACAAGACGTTTACAACTACGTGCAACTCTATTTGAACTTCTCGTACATCTTCCTAGCGTTTGGCTACTTACTGACTCTGCTGGTGCTGTTCAATACGGTCAGCATCAACCTGCACGAGCGCCGTGAGGAGCTGTCGATCATGCGGGCGCTGGGCGCGAGCAGCGGCGAGATCGCCCGCACGATCACGTGGGAGACGATGGTTGTCACCATCGCGGGGATGATCCCGGCGGTGCCGCTGGGCTGGCAGGCAGCGGACTGGCTGATGAAGAACTACCAAACCGATTTCTACGGGCTGATTAGTTACATCGCGCCGCGCTCGTACATATTGGCAGTGGTAGGCGTCATCATCGTCGTGCTGCTGGCACAAGTGCCGGGGCTGCGCCGTGTGCGCAAAGCCGACCTGGGATACCTAAGCAAGACGCTCTCTATGTAACGAGAGCCAAAAGCCGGCCTCTGTCGTAGAGGCCGGCTTTTCTTTTAGCCTTATCTGTTCGCCTGCTCTCTGTGGGGGCTTTGCGCCGGGGGCATTCCCTTTGCCGCCCCACCCTCACACCAGGACTTAGCCGGTCCTGGACCTGCATTTGCGCAGCTTTAACGTGAGCCTATACCATACGCTCGCGGATGGTCGCGCTGGCATAGTCTAACACCGAGACGACGATCGCGATCGCCAGCACCGCCACACCTGCCTCGCGGTAGCGGAGCAAGTTAATCTGCTGCTGGAGCAGAAAGCCGATACCGCCGCCGCCCACAAAACCGATGATCGTAGACATACGCACGTTGATATCCCAGCGGTACATGGTAAAAGCGATGTAAGGCGGCACGATCTGCGGCACCACGGCATAGATAATCATCTGCAAGCGGTTCGCCCCGGTCGCCTGGATCGCCTCAATCGGGCCGTTATCGATGCTCTCGATCTGCTCGGAGTAGAGCTTGCCCAACGCTGCGACAGAGTGCAGCGTCAGCGCCAGCACACCTGCAAACGGTCCGATGCCTACCCAGATCACAAACACGATGCCCATTATCAGCGGTTCGATGGAACGGATCGCGTTAAGGACGGTGCGGCTGGTATTATAGGCCACCATACCCAGGGGGAAGAGCGCCTGTGCACCCACCAGACCGCCGCCGACCGCGCCCAACGCTGCGCCGATGAGCGCGGCTTTGGCGATGTATGCTTGGACGCTAAACCCCAAGACATCCCAGGTAAGGGCGGAAGGTAAACGGCCATCGATGATGGCGCGGTTCATGTCGAGCGCTATGTAGGTGAATACGAACATTGCGACAGCGCCGGCTGCATATACTATGCCTCGGAAGACCAACCCCATCTGTTGGGTGTCGTTATCATCACGGCTAAAGCGGTTGAAGACCCGTCTGAAGGCGGCAGAAACAATCTCGCCGCCCAACACCGCCGCAGCCAAAGGCGTCAGGAGACCGATCAATGCCAGCAGTGTGCCGATAGATGCGGTCATCGCCAACAATATCGCGCCGCCCAACATCCCTAAGATAGCGCCTGCCGCATGGCTTAAGGTCGTATCCAGTCGGCGCAAGGCGTCTGTCGTCAGCTTCATGCCCAGCGACGAGAGCAAGAATGCCCCGCCCAACGCCGCCACCAGGGTGATGCTAAGCTCTACCAGGGTGCCCAGAGTGCCTACCAGATTGAAAAGATACTTTAATGGCTTTATACCTACGATCGCCGCGTCGCTGGGCTGTGTGCTGAGCCAGATGCCAAGACCGCCCAACAAGCCCAGGGTAAAGACAACAACGCCGAACAAAAACACGCTCATGACAAAATCGCGCAACCTCTCGGCAATGCCTTTGAACCTGATACCGCCGACTGCATTCACGATTAGACTATAAATAACAATCACGGCGGCTCCGGCAAAAACAGCGCTGGGGTCCTTGCCCCACTTGACGCCGAGCAAGCCTATTGAGCCAAGCAAAACATCACCAAGCACCCACCCGACCGGTAGTAAGATCAAACCGACCAGGACATTGCCCAGCGCAAGGCGAATCTGGCGCATAAGGTTGCGTGCAGCCATGAAGCTAAGCGCTACCGCAATCGGTACCGCCAAAGTGGTCGCCATCAATGCCAAAAACAAGGTCTCGATAATTTTATTGAGAACGATATCGGTAGTTTCGCTAAAGCGGGGAGCGCCGATCGGCCAACGCCCCATCACCTCGACGTCCTGTACGCCGCCGGTGGTCCGTGCTTTCGGCACAATGAGGTCAACACTAAAGTAACCGCTGCTGTCGATATCGAAGATCGATATCTCCGACGCCGACGATGCGTCCTCTGCGTCCCCGGTCTCGAACGTCTCATCGACCGCCTCGGTAGAAGCGATGGCGACCTTAAACGGCTGGCGCTGCCCACTGATGCGCACCAAACGCACTTGACCGGTCGCGTTGGGATGGAAACCGAAGCCTTCAACCGTGATGGCGGTGCCCGGCTCGCCACAGGGCGCCGAGAAGGTGACATAGGGGGCGTCGTCTTCACGCGGGGGCATTTCGAGCGACTGCGCGTCGTCACACTTACCGATCTGGAAGCGTGTCATCGCCGTCTCGACCTCCCCATCTTGGCTGAAGATGTTTGGCGAGAGCAGCTCGCGCATTGCACGGCTCACCGAAGCCTGGCGCACAGGGTCTTGGGTCTCCTCTACGTTGATGTCGGTGACATTCCAACCGTAAGCATAGACCACGATGCCCACAACGACGGCGAGGACGATCAACATGTAGCGTAAAGCGAGATCGGCAGAAGGGGGGATGTTGTTAGCGTTGCTTGATCTAAACATTATGCAATCTCCACACGCACGGCGTCTTCGCCATAGATTTCACGGAAGCGCACCTCGTCGATCTCTTCCGGGGGACCGTCGAACTCAAGCCGTCCATCTTTGAGCGCGATCACGCGGTCGGCATAGGCGCGGGCAAGGCTGAGGAAGTGTAGGCTACACAAAACGGTGAGGCCATCTTCTTTGTTGAGCAGCTCAAGGTATTGCATGATCGAGTGCGAGGTGGCCGGGTCGAGGCTGGCGACCGGTTCGTCGGTCAACATCATCTCAGGGTCTTGCATCAGGGCGCGGGCGATGCCGACACGCTGTTGCTGTCCGCCGCTGAGTTCATCGGCGCGGTTGTAGGCTTTGTCGCGGATACCGACCCGCTCCAGCTTGGCGAGCGCGGCCTCTCTATCCTCACGCGAGAAGTAATCGACAAGGCTCCACAGGGGGTTGGTGTATCCCAGCCGTCCGCTGAGCACGTTGGTGATAACCTTCGAGCGCTTTACCAAGTTAAAATGCTGGAAGATCATCCCAATACGCCGCCGGATGAGGCGCAGTTCTTCATCTGAGGCAGCGGTGATGTCAACGTCGTTCCAGATGATGCGGCCCTCGGTCGGCTCAACCAAGCGGTTGATACAGCGCAGCAGCGTTGACTTGCCCGACCCGCTCAAGCCGATGATGACCAAGAACTGGCCGTCGGGCACCTCGAAGCTGAGGTCGTCGAGCGCAAGCACGCCGTTGTCATAGATTTTTGTCAGGTGTTCGATTTTGAGCATCGCGGTTCCTTTTTGGCATGTTTTGCATGGGGATGAACCGTTAGCACGACCGAGCGGGGGAACCGTGCAAGAGCATCGCCATAGAACACATAGAGAGCGCGGCGTATCCTGCTCGGCGATCGTGCAATCGAGCGAACCCCATGGTACAAGAATACGGGCAGAGGCGCTTTGCCTCCGCCCGTAAGTATAGCGCAAATTCAGCGGACCGCTGGGTCTATTCGCCCAAGACGTCCTCGTCGGTCATGCCGAGCGTTTCGAACTGCAAGCGTACCGGGTCGAAGAAGCTGTCGGTGATAGGCTCCAGGGTGCTCCAGTTATAGAAGTCCTCGCTGCCGATCGACTGATCCCATGCTTCGGTCCCGGAGAACGTGATCAATGTATCGATGATCTGCCCACGCACTTCTTCGGGGAAGTCGGGTCCAAAGCTGAGGGTATCGTTGGGGATAGGCGCGCTGATGCGCAAGATGCGGACCTGGTCGATGACGTCGGGTGCGGTCTCGCGCACGCTGACGCGGGCATCCATCGGGCGGATGTCGCCGACATATAGTTTGCCTTCGTCGTTGAAGTAGGACTCGTCAATCGAAAGGTCATAAGGTTCGGGCAGGTCACCATAGTTCCACTGCGCGCCGGGCATACGCGGCGGGCTGAAGTAGGTGGTGCCGAAGTCCACTTCGCCGTTATAAACGGCCAAAACGGTCTGCGGGTGGCCGCCGGTCTCGACCGTATCGCCATATTCGATGCCTGCCGCCATCATCTCGACCTGCGGGACGATGAACCCTGAGGTCGAGCTGGGATCACCATACCCCCAGGTCTTGCCTTCCAGGTCGCCGAAGGTATAGATGTCGCTGTCGCGGCGCACGATGTACTGTGCCCAATAGACCGGCCAGCCATAGCGGACGGCTGCCGCGCCGACTTCGACACCACAGCGGTTATTGGCGATCACATAACCGGCTGCCGGGATGAAACCCATCGAATTATCGGGAGAGGCACACATCGCCTCGATGGTGGCAGCGTAGGAGGTGGGTACAAAGACCTCAAACTCAAGGCCGGTAGCCTCGGTCAGGGCCTGTGCCATAATCTCGCCACCGCTCACGATGGCCTCGGCCTCGACCGACGGCACAAAGTAAACCTGGATGGGGTTATCTTCGGTGCCCAGATCGTCTTGTGCGAGAGATGCCGGGGCAGCTGTGAGTAGCATGGCGACCAACAGGAAGCCGACCAACATTTTTCGGGACATTTCTTTCTCCTTTATATATGCACGTAGACTGCTCGTGTGTCCACACGCAATTTTAGAGGGCATTAGTTCATATAGCAAGTAGATGTATCTCTCCGAGCATAAATGACCGGCCCCCACACGACGTATTGCCCGCTCTACGCCCACCGGGTGAGGAAACGGTTAGAATATGGTTTGAGATTGGTAATAACATTTATTTTTATAAAGTTATATCATAATATATAATACACACCGAAGTATTGGCAACAAGTTGGGGAACAATCGAATGAACATTGAAGCACCCATTGAAACCTTAATACAAACGGGCATCAACGCCGCCCGCGTCGGCGACTTCGACACTGCGCGCCACCATCTGACCGAAGCCACACAGCTCAACCCCAAAGCAGCAGAGGCCTGGTTCTGGCTGGGGCTATTGCTCGACGACCCCAAAGAGCAGCTTGAACATATGCAGCGTGTGCTGCGGCTGGACCCAACGCACACACACGCGCAAGAAGCCATGCTGCAACTGATCGGCGCAGCATCGAGAACGCGGCAGACGCGCGCAGCGGAACCGACAAACGGCAAGGCATCAAAGCAGGTCGGGCACGCTACGCTCTGGCGTGTCGATAACAAGCCTGCCCCGGCGAAGACAAAGCCGCCCAACCTACTGCAAGCATGGCGTGCAGCGCTAACCTTCAACGGGGAAGGTGCGTACACGGCATATCGGGGACGCTCCAGCGCACCGCTGACCGCCATCTTCCTGATCGTTGTGGTGACGCTGATGCCGTTTGCCGACATCATGTTGCCACTGCTCCCCGCATCAAGCCGGCTCGATGTAAACGATAGCGCGCGCTTCGTCGGCGAAGCGCTGGCATATAGCCTTTGCATCGCGCTGCAGGTCGTAACGGCGCTGTTCGTGGGGGCGTGGCTGGCAGCTTACGTAGGACGCAAACGCTTCGGCAGTGACGTAACCGCAACGGCGAACTTCGGGCTAAATGGTCTATGGATGGTACCGGGAGGTGCCGGATTGCTTGCGCTGGGCGTAGGGCTGTGGCTTCTGGGCGATATGGCGCGCATCTCGGCGCCCTTTACCCTCTTTGTCTACGGCGTCTACTTGCTCGCGCAGCTTATCTATAGCAACACGGTGATCCACCGGGTGGGCGTCGGAGCGGGCGGGGCCATAGCTGCCGTGAGCTTGCTAAGTGCCGGGCTGATGTTGGCATGGCTGCTACCGTTCACGGCGGTGCCGGGCTGAAGGCGATCGAGCGCTGTAACTCTCAGCCGGTTCTGCCTTAGAGCTTAAGGCCTGCCCCTGGCTACACCGACGGCTTGCTTTTAGCCTGGGGCGACGTTCCCTACGGCCAGCGTCACCCATCGCATAAATCTCCGGCTAAGCAGTTAGCAACCGCTGCGACCGCTTGGCTGCTTGCTGATTTATGAGCTGGTCAAAATGAGGATGGACATTTACGGGGCTTCGCCCCGCGCCAGAATGGGGTTCAGGGGCCTATGGCCCCTGACAGGGTTTGGGGCAGCGCCCCAAATAAGCTGTCTACCATCGGATTGACCAAGACACTATTTGCTGATTTACCTAAAGATTTGTACACTCTTGCGCTATGGGGCACTAAGCAAAGGAGTAAAAGCGCTTTCCCCCTCTATAGTAGTAGAAAAGCGCTCACAAACACACATGAAACTTCCACAAATCATACAGGGCGGCATGGGTGCATCTATATCCACCCCGACACTCGCAAAAGCAGTTGCCATGCAAGGATACTTAGGGGTCGTAGCAGGCACCGGCATGGGAGCGATCGTGCCGGCACGCCTCATGGACGGCGACCCCGAAGGACATATACACCGGGCCTTGCGTCACTTCCCGCTTCAAGAATATGCACAGAAGGTCTTGGATAAATACTACGTCCCCGGCGGGAAGGACCCCGAACAACCTTACAAACCGATGGTCATGTGGACGATCAACCCGCCAAGATCACTTAACGAAACCACGGTCGTCTCGAACTTTGTAGAAGTCTTCCTGGCTAAAGAGGGCCACAACAACCCGATCGGCATCAACCGACTCGAAAAGCTGCAAATGCCCTGCCTCGCATCCCTCTATGGGGCGATGCTGGCGGGGGTAGACGTGGTCATCATGGGCGCGGGCATCCCCATACAAATCCCCGGCATCCTCGACAAGCTCGCCAAGCACGAAGCCGTAAGCTATCGCCTCGACGTCATCAACGCCGGTAAAGACGACGATATACGCATCCACTTCGACCCAGAAGAAATCTTCCCCGGCATCGCCGAGAAAGTCGGCCCGCTGAAACGCCCGATCTTCCTCCCGATCATCTCATCGTTCGTGCTCGCACGCGCGCTGCTGAAACGCTCCAGCGGAGAGGTTAACGGCTTTGTCATCGAAACCCCGGTCGCGGGCGGGCACAACGCTCCTCCACGCGGCGCCA
>CAZJBO010000052.1:0-11824 GCA_964544075.1 uncultured Anaerolineae bacterium | reverse complement strand
GCTCATCAAGCATGATCTGGACGCAGAATATACTTTGAACACTTTCTATTCTTCGATACAGGCCGGTGTGGAAATCGAATGTCGCAAGCACGGCTTGTGTCTGATGTATTCACATATTGAGGTTGATCAGAAGAACCGCCCGGTTATGTGGCCGGCGCTCCTGAACGAAAAGCGTCTCGATGGTTTGATCATGGTCGGCACATTCATAGAGGATACGATCGACATGATTACACAGCGCGCCGATTTGTCGGTAATTTTACTGGATGGATATGCTCCGGAAGGCGCTTATGACAGTGTTGTCACAGATAATTTTCACGGCGCTTCGGACGCGGTGCAATACCTCGTAGACCAGGGACACCGGCATATTGGCTTGGTCGGCAGCGTTGAAGATGCCTATCCAAGCATTGCCGAACGCCGACAGGGATACCTCTGCGTGCTCGCGGCCAATGCCATCGATACGCCCTATATTGAAGAGTCGCTCCTCTCCCGTCGGTCTGGCTATGAGGCTACACTGCGCCTGCTGCGCCGTGCTCCACAGGTCACTGCCATCTTCGCCTGCAACGACGAAACCGCCATAGGTGTCATTAATGCCGTGCATGACACGGGGCGAAGTGTGCCGGACGACATATCCATAATCGGTTTTGACGACATCTTGATCGCCAAAGATATCAGCTCTGCCCTGACAACTGTGCATGTCTATAAAGAATGGATGGGGAAGCTCGGCGTGCGGCGTCTGATGGAACGCATACAAAACCCCGATACGCTGCGCACGACTACCTTGCTCCCCACAAAGGTCATCGTCCGCGAGTCTGTGAGGAGCCTCGGAGTTGAACAAGGAGGTGAGACCACAAGAGACTAAACCACAATCGTTTTCCAAGAGTTCTCGTATCAGTGCACCTTGCTTTGGGTTTTGCCCCAGGTGATGGATACAGTTCTCGCAAATATCTTGAAGTGAAAAGTAGACAAGGAGAGCATCATGTTGTCTCGACACACGAGCAGACAAGGTTGGTTTGGGGTCATCGTAACGCTATTGACCCTGAGCACGATCTTGGTGGGTTTCCTGCCAGCGATCACGTTGGCTCAAACATCGTATAACGAATCGCCCATGCTGACGGCCCGAGTCGAAGCCGGCGAACTGCCGCCAGTCGAAGAACGCTTGCCGGAGAACCCGGCAGTGGTTGAGCCGTTCAACGAGGTGGGCACCTACGGCGGCGAACTCCGCTTTGGCTTCACAGGCGACAACCCCGGATGGGGAGGCTTGCTATTCATCAATGGTTGGGATCAACTGGTAATCTGGAAAGCAGATTTCTCTGGGGTTGCGCCCAACATCGCGGAAAGTTGGGAGATCAGCGACGACGTGCGCGAATATACATTCCATCTGCGCAAGGGCATCAAGTGGTCGGATGGAGTCGAGTTCACAGCCGACGACATTATGTTCTACATCGAAGACGTGCTCTTCGACCCCGACATCAACCCTTCGGGGCCAACCGCCGACTGGCTGCCGGCTGATGGTGCCGAGGAGTTTAAGGCAGAAAAAATCGATGACTATACCGTCAAGTTCAGCTTCCTCAACCCCAACGCGACCTTTTTGTATGACATGGCGACCTGGGTAGGCCGTCACATGGCATGGTTCCCCAAACACTACCTGGAACAATATCACAAGAAATACAACCCCGATGTGGACGCGCTGTTGGAGAATGAGGACGGCGTTGAAGACTGGGTAGCCCTGTTCAACAAGTATGCCTGTGGCCCAACAGATGACATCACCAACTTCTATCGCTATCCAGAGCGCCCCTTGCTGTTCCCCTGGATAATCACCGAGCCGTTGGGGACCAGCACCCAGATACACTTGGAACGCAACCCCTATTACTGGAAGGTCGATACCGAAGGCAATCAACTACCGTACATCGATACCATCCTCGGCTCTTCCTTCCAGGATGCGGAAAGCCGCACGTTGGCAATGCTCAACGGCGAGATCGACTACTTGATGAACCCCGGCAGCGAAAACCGTGTCCTCTACTACGATGCGATGGACGAAGGCAAGCCGATTGCCATCAACACGACCTGGTCGGACGGCGCAAACACCCAGTCTATCCACTTCAACCGGACGATCGACGACCCGGTGAAGGCCGAAATCTTCGCCAATAAAGACTTCCGCATCGGCATGTCCTATGCGATCGACCGCTCTGGGATTATCGACATCGTCTACTTCGGCCAGGGCGAACCTGCCCAGGTTGCACCGCTGGAATCTTCACCGCTTTACAACGAACAATTGGCGACCCAGTACATCGAATATGATGTTGACCTTGCGAACGAATATCTAGATAAGGTCCTGCCGGAGAAAGACAGCGAAGGCTTCCGCTTGATGCCAAACGGCGAGAGGCTCAGCATCGTCTTGTCGGTAGTCAATGACCTCGGCTTCACCTCAAGGTGGGTGCAAACCGCTGAGCTGCTGATCGGCTATTGGAAGGAAGTGGGCGTAGACGTGCAGCTAAATTCGGTGACCAATCAGGTCTTCCGTGAATTAAAGCGTGACAACGTCATCGAAGCGACCCTGTTCACCGGCGAAGGCGGTGCAGGCATCAACGCCATCCTCGACGCCCGCTACTTTACACCGGGCGAGTACTTTGGCATATTCGGCAATGCGTGGTATTACTGGCGCGTCAACGATACAACCGGCGCTGTACAGGTCGAGATGCCCGAAGACATCCAGGAAATCCGCGCCGTATTCGAGAAGGTTTTGGTCGCCTCCTCGCAAGAAACGCAGATCGAACAGATGAAGGAAGTCCTCAAGATCGCCGCCGACCAATTCTGGGTCATCGGCATCGCGCGCCCCGCCCCCGGCTACGAGCCATATCACGCGCGTCTGGGCAACCTGGCGACGGAATGGATCACGGGCTGGGTTGAAGGCAACCAGAAGATCAAATATCCCGAACAGTGGTATATCAAAGAGTAGCTAGCGTTATCTGAACAGGAGAAGGGGAGTGTGTGCCCGACGAAACCGGGATACACTCCCCCAACCGAGCACGATAGGGGGATGTGAGTCATGTGGCAGTTCATTGTACGCCGGCTTGTTTATATGCTCTTCACAGTATGGGTCATTTCTTTAATCTCCTTCGCGGTGATCCAGCTCCCCCCCGGCGACTATGTATCGGCGATGGTGGAGCAAATGTTGACGTCTTCCGGTGGGACCGACCTCCCGCCAGACTATGAAGCGCAGCTCCGCGAACAATATGGGCTAAACCAACCGCTCTATGTACAATACTATAAATGGTTGCGCAACATCGTCTTGCACGGCAACTTTGGCTATTCCTTCGTCTATCAAGAAGACGCGAAGGAGATGATCCTACAACGGCTGCCGATGACCTTTGCCGTATCTGCATTCTCGGTGGTCTTCATCTGGCTCGTCGCGCTCCCGATCGGCATCTACTCAGCAGTACATAAATACTCCCTCAGCGACTACTTCTTTACCTTCGTCGGCTTCATCGGGCTTGCCGTGCCGAACTTTTTGATGGCGCTGATCCTTATGTACATCAGCTACAAATACTTCGACCGCGCCATGATCGGCTTGTTTTCGCCCGAATATATCGAAGCGCCCTGGAGCCTTGCACGGTTCATCGACCTGCTCAAGCACATCGTGATCCCGGTCATCATCATCGGGACAGGGGGCACTGCCGGGCTGATCCGCACCATGCGCGCAAACCTGCTCGATGAGCTAAACAAGCCCTATGTAGATACCGCCCGCGCCAAAGGGTTATCAGAAACCCGCTTGCTCTGGAAGTACCCCGTACGCCATGCGCTGAACCCCTTTATCAGCACCATCGGGTGGGTGCTGCCGGGGCTGGTCGCAGGCGAGGTAATTGTATCTATCGTGCTCAACCTCCCAACCTCCGGCCCGATCATCTACAACTCGCTGTTGAACCAAGACATGTATCTGGCCGCAGGCTTCTTGCTCATGTTGAGCGTTTTGACCGTGGTCGGCACCTTCGTTTCGGATATTTTGCTTGCCTGGCTAGACCCACGCATACGGTTACAGTAGGCGCGGGGAGACTTCTTCATACGGTCCGGAATGGGTCCGGAGCATTCATCGCTTGTAACGGGAGCAACGTAATGTCAGTCATCACCCCAGAGGACAACAACCATAGCGCAGATCACGGTGGTGTTATACAGACCGGGGCGCCAGATTCCACCGAATCCCTCAAGTTCGAGGTGGCGTCCCAATCACAGTTGATATGGTGGAAGTTCCGTAAGCACAAGCTGGCGATGGTCAGCGGTATTGTGATGATCCTGTTCTATGGGATCGCCATCTTCGCCGAGTTCTTCGCCCCATATTATGCGACAGACTACATCGCAGATTATGCTTATGCGCCCCCCCAGCCGATCCATCTCTTCGACCACGGCGTCTTTAGGCCACATGTCAAGGGCCTCTCGTTCGAGCGTGACGCACGCTCATTTAAGAAGATATGGTCGGTAAATGAAGAGCAGATCATCCCGATCCGCCTCTTCGCTCAAGGATCGACCTATAAGGTAGGCTTACACTGGACAAACATCCCCTTGCTGGCCTCCTTATACTTCACAACCAACCTACACTTGCTTGGGCCGAGCCAGGCCGACCAGCCGATGTACCTCTTAGGGGCAGACAAGAACGGGCGCGATATTTTCAGCCGCATCATCTTCAGCAGCCGAGTATCGCTCAGCGTCGGGCTGTTCGGCGTATTCATCAGCATGGTTCTGGGCATCATGCTTGGTGGGCTGTCCGGCTTGGTCGGCGGCACGTTGGATAACATCATCCAACGCTTGATCGAGATCATGATGTCGGTGCCGATGCTGCCGATCCTCCTGGCGATCGCCGCTGTTGTGCCCCCAGACTGGCCGGCACTGCGCGTATACTTCATCATCACAGTGCTGCTGGCCTTCACCGGCTGGACAGGGCTGGCGCGGGTCGTGCGTAGCAAGTTCCTCGCCTTGCGGGAAGAAGATTTCATCTTGGCCGCACGTCTGGATGGCACACCGCCGACACGTTTGATCTTCCGCCATATGCTGCCCTCCTTCTATAGCCATATCATCGCCTCCCTAACCCTCGCGCTGCCCGGCATGATCTTGGCAGAGACGGCGTTAAGCTTTCTTGGCTTGGGGCTGCGCCCGCCGGTGGTAAGCTGGGGCGTCATGCTCCAGGATACCCAGAAAGTCGCCGTGTTGGCGCTATACCCCTGGCTCTTGTGGCCGGCGGCATCCGTATTGATCGTCGTGTTGGCTTTTAACTTCTTGGGAGATGGGTTGCGCGACGCCGCCGACCCTTACTAACAGGTAGCGACAAGAGAGTAACTATGACTGAGATTTTGTTGGAGGTCGAGGACCTAAAAGTTCACTTCTTCACAGATGAAGGGGTTGTCAAAGCGGTCGATGGCGTCGATCTAACGGTCGAGCGAGGTAAAACTTTATGCTTGGTGGGCGAAAGCGGCTGCGGGAAGAGCGTGACCGCCAGAGCTTTCTTGCAGATCATCCGCGCGCCAGGGCGCATCATATCCGGCCAGGTGTTGTATCACCAGCCCCAAGAAGACGGCACAGCACAGGTTGTAAACCTCGCCGAGCTATCGCCGAAGGGCAAAGCAATCCGCCGGATACGGGGCAAAGAAATTGCGATGATCTTCCAAGAGCCGATGACCTCGTTTAGCTTGATGCATACAATCGGCGACCAGATCACCGAAGTGATCCGTCTGCATGAACAGGCGTCAAAGAAAGAGGCGCGCACACGCGCGATCGATATACTGCGCCGCGTGGGTATCCCCCGACCAGAACGCTTGGTCGATGAATACCCGTTCCGCCTCAGCGGTGGGATGCGCCAGCGCGCTATGATCGCTATGGCGCTGGTGTGTAACCCGACTATGCTGATCGCAGACGAACCGACGACGGCGCTTGACGTGACAACACAAGCACAAATCCTCGACCTGATGAAGGACTTGCAGACGCAATACAACATGGCGCTCTTGTTCATCACCCACGACCTGGGCGTCGTGGCCGAGATCGCCGACGACGTGGCCGTGATGTATCTGGGCAGGATTGTCGAATACAGCGACGTCGATACCATCTTCAACACCCCGCAACACCCCTATACCCAAGCCCTTTTACACTCGATCCCCAAAGTGGCGATGGAACGCGATGAACTGATCCCCATCAGAGGCATGGTGCCAAGCCCATTCCGACGCCCAAGCGGGTGCACCTTCCACCCGCGCTGTGACCTGCGGATTGAGGCATGTTCTCAGGTCGAACCCGGCGCGACCACAATCCGCGCCGGTCACACCGTGCGCTGCCTGTTGTATGACGAAATGCACCAAGACAGGGAAGTGATAACTCATGGATGAGCAAGTCTATCCGGCCAACGCCGACAGCACGTTGATTAATGTGCGGAACCTAAAGATGTACTTCCCGATCTCCGAGGGGATTTTTAGCCGCGTGCGTGGGTACACCAAAGCCGTCGATGGTGTCAGCTTTACTATCCGGCGTGGCGAAACCCTGGGCCTGGTCGGGGAGAGCGGCTGTGGCAAGACCACGATAGGCCGCTGCATCGTGCGCGCCTATCGGCCTACCGGCGGTGAGATTCTCTACCACGAGGCAGGCGATCTCACCCACAATCTGAATAAACTGCGCGTACATATACGCCACTTCAAACGTAAAAATGGGGTAAGCCACGGGCATGTTATCGACCTCTCCGCCCTCTCTGACAATGATTTGAAGTGGTACCGTCGCGAGATTCGCATGATTTTTCAAGACCCTTACTCATCGCTCAACCCACGCATGACCGTATTCGAGAACGTCAGCGAGGCGCTGCGGGTCAACTATTGCTATTCGACCGCCGAGATGAAGGACCGCGTGGCCGACCTTCTCCAGCGTGTGGGGCTGCGTCCGGAGTATATGCTCCGCTATCCCCATGCCTTCAGCGGTGGCGAACGGCAACGGATCGTCGTCGCGCGCGCCCTGGTGACACATCCGCGTCTAATCATCGCAGACGAGGCAGTCTCGGCGTTGGATGTATCGGTGCGGGCGCAGATTCTAAACCTGCTGGAACAGCTCCAGGAGGACTTCGACCTGACATACTTGTTTATCTCGCATGATCTTAGCGTCATCCGCCACATCTGCGACCGTGTGGTCGTCATGTATGTGGGCAAGGTGGTCGAGATTGCCGAAGGGCTGGATATTTATACACGCCCCAAGCATCCATACACCGAAGCCCTGATGTCCGCCGTCCCGATCTCAAATCCGCGACAGCGCCGGCGTGAGCGCATCCACCTGGAAGGTGACGTGGCCGACCCCTCGAACCCACCATCGGGGTGCTACTTCCACCCGCGCTGTCGCTATGTCCAGGAGCGCTGTCGTGTGGAGACGCCCGGTTTACAGGAAATCGGAGATGGACATTTTGCCGCGTGTCACTTTGTCAATGCGCTGTCGCTGCGCGGGATCATGCAAGCATAGGTCGAGACAGGCCGACGAGTATAGATTATCTATATTTTTTGTGTTGGTCAGACTGATGATAGACAATCTCTTTGGGGCGCTGCCCCGAACCCCGTCAGGGGCCACAGGCCCCTGAATCTTATTCAGGCGTGGCAAAGCCCCGCAAATGTCCATCCTCGTTTTGACCAACACAATTATCTACATTTTTCGAGAGGAACTGAAATGACAACCGATATAAAAGCGCTTTTGCAACAGCTCACGCTAGAGGAAAAGGCGGCGATGTGTACCGGCCTGACCGCATGGAAAACGGTAGATGTCGAGCGCTTGGGTATCCCATCGATATGGATGTCAGATGGGCCGCACGGTCTCCGACGTGAGGTAAAAGAGGGCAAGCATAAGAGCCTCCCTGCCACATGTTTCCCAACGGCGTCGGCGCTCGCTTCGTCGTGGGATGTAGGGCTGATGCACGAGCTAGGCGAGGCGCTGGCCGAAGAATGCATCGCGCAGGGCGTGGATGTGCTGCTGGGGCCGGGGAACAACGTAAAGCGTTCGCCCCTGTGCGGACGCAACTTCGAATACTTCTCAGAAGACCCCTACCTCGGTGGCGAGATGTCCGCGAGCCTTATCACCGGCCTACAGGACAAAGGCGTTGGTGCATCGCTCAAACACTATGTCGCCAACAACCAGGAAACCTGGCGGATGGTCGTCGATGCACAGATTGACGAACGCACCTTGCGTGAGATTTATCTGGCAGGCTTCGAGCGTGCGGTCAAGAAGGCGCAGCCCTGGACCGTGATGTGCAGCTACAACCGCATCAACGGTACATACGCCTCGGAACACGCCGCGCTCCTGCGCCACGTTCTCAAGGAAGAATGGGGCTTTGAGGGTTTGGTAGTATCCGATTGGGGTGCAGTGCACGAGCGCGTCACGTCGTTGTTGGCCGGGCTAGACCTGGCTATGCCAGGGCCGCAGGCTTCCCGCACACGGCGCGTGGTTGAGGCCGTGGAGAGCGGACGTCTGCCGCAAAGCGTGCTGGACGAGGCGGTCGAGCGTATCTTGAGAGTGGTCTACAAGGCTGCGGCAACACCCAAAGACGACAACCACCCCCTAGACCTGGAAGAACACCACGCGCTCGCGCGCCGGGCCGCTGCGGAGACGATGGTCTTGCTCAAGAATGAGGGTAACTTGCTGCCGCTGCAAGGGGCCGGGAAGATCGCCGTAATCGGGGTGGCAGCAAGGGATGCACATTACCAGGGCGGTGGCAGCTCACACGTCAACCCGACCCGCGTCGATAGCCCATTTGAGGAACTGCAGAAACACGCGGGCGATGCAGAACTGACCTACGCTCAGGGTGATATGATGGAAGAAGGCTTCGATCAGGCCAAGATCGACGCAGCGGTCGCCATCGCAGCGGAGGCGGAGGTTGCCCTGCTGTACATAGGGTTGCCCTCCTTTAAGGAATCCGAGGGACGCGACCGACCGGATATGAGCCTGAGCGAGCAACAGGTGGCCTTGATACGAGCGGTGAGCGCTGTGCAGCCGCGCTGTGTCGTGGTCCTAAACAACGGCTCGCCGATCACGATGGACAGGTGGATCGACGGCGTCCCCGCCGTGCTCGAAGCATGGCTGATGGGGCAGGCGGGCGGCAGCGCGGTTGCCGATATATTGTTTGGCGTGGTAAACCCCTCCGGGAGGTTGGCGGAAACCTTCCCTCACCGGCTGAGCGATACGCCGGCCTACCTTAACTTCCCCGGCAGCAGCGGTGAGGTGCGCTATGGGGAAGGCATCTTCGTAGGCTATCGTTACTATGACGCCAAGCAAGTAGATGTACTCTTTCCCTTTGGGTATGGCTTGAGCTACACGACGTTTGATGTGCAGCGCTTGCGGCTGTCGAGCACGTCGATTAGCGACACAACACCACTCACCGTGACAGTAGACGTGACGAACACCGGCAAACGGTTCGGCAAGACGGTCATACAGGTCTATGTACACGATTGTGTATCTGACCTGCCGCGCCCATACAAAGAACTGAAAGGCTTTGTCAAGGTCGCGTTGGAAGCCGGAGAGACAAAGACCATCAGCGTGGTGCTAGAGCCGCGTGCTTTTGCATATTATCACCCCGACTTCGCGCGGTGGATCACAGAAAGCGGCGCGTTCGACATCCTGGTCGGGCAGTCTGGCGCCGATACGTTCCTGCGCGCTGCCGTAACCGTCCGGTCGTCACAGCCGCTGACCCGCCGGCTGCACCGTTTTAGCACGCTGCGTGAATGGGTTGGCGACCTCAAAGGGCGGGAGGCTCTGAAACAGATGCTGGCAGAGCTTCCGCTGGATGACATGAGCCGTGCCTTGTTTCCGGAAGCATCGGAGTGGCTTAAAAACCTACCGCTCGATGTCGTGTTCGCGTTGTGGGATCGCGGACGGCTCACCCTCCCACCGGAGGAAATCGTTACGCAAATTTTGGCGAAGGTATCGTAGTCGCAAGGCGGCTACAGTAGATATTTAATCAATCTGGAGATGAAAATCAATGAGTAGTGAACAAGCTGTGGCATTTGAGGGATCGCGCGGGGTGCTGCGCGGGATGTTTCACCGTCCGGTAGAGGAAGGCCCCTTCCCCACCGTAATCTTCTTGCATGGCTTCACCGGCAACCACATCGAAACGTTCCGACTGTTTGTGCAGATGTCACGCATTTTGACCGCCAAAGGGTTTGGCGTGCTGCGGTTCGACTTTTACGGGTCGGGGGATAGCGATGGCAGCTTTGACGACTTCACGGTCAAGTCTCAGCTGCGCGATGTGCAAGCCGCGATAAATTGGGTCAGCGCACAGCCCGGCGTTGACGTTAGCCGACTAGGGCTTTTGGGCTTTAGCCAGGGCGGGTGCATCACAGCGCTGAGCGCCGGGAGAGACCCGCGCATCAAGACAGTGGTCTTCTGGAACGCGGCGGCCAATCCAAACCGCTATGTACAGAAGGTGCCCACCGAAGGGCCGCTGGCCGGCGTGTATGGCGGCGTGCGGGTCGGTATGGAGTTTATAGCGGAATACCATAATCTCGATGTGGCGGCAGAGTTTAGGCCTTTCAAAGGCCCCGGTCTTGTTGTGCGCGGCGCGTCCGATAGCGTTGTAGCGCACGAGGAAGCCGACATATTGATGCAGACCCTGGCAGAGCGCGGCACCTTTCACCTGATCGAGGACGCCAACCACATCTTCCAGCATCCGGTTTGGCAGCAAGAACTCTTTGACGTCACGTCACGGTGGCTGGTCAAGCACCTATAAACCTCTGGCTGTTAGTCAGGTATGTAAAGGGAGGAGGGCAGAAGCCCTCCTCCCTTTGTTTAGTTTATGCCCTAGCTATACTGGTCTGTGGAGCCTATTCGTCCTTTGCCAGATGCTCATACTTGGCCCAGCGTTCGTTGACGAACTCTTGGCCTTGCCGGAGCAGCTCTTTGGCAGCTTCTGGGAAGTTGCGTGTGAGCATACTATACCGGGTCTCGTTGTATACATAGTCTTCCAGAGGGATCGATGGCGGTTTGGAGTCTAGCTGGAAGGGGTTCTTGCCCTCGGCCTTGCGGCGCGGGTCATAGCGATAGAGCGGCCAATGCCCGCTCTGTACCGCGAGCTTTTGTTGGGTGAGGCCTTTCGTCATATCGATACCATGCGCGATGCAGTGCGTGTAGGCAATGATAATCGACGGGCCGTCGTATGACTCGGCTTCTAGGAACGCCTTGATGGTCTGTACATCGCGTGAACCCATCGCCACTTGCGCCACATAGACACTGCCGTAAGTCATCGCCATCATGCCCAAGTCTTTCTTCGGTGTGGGCTTGCCGCCGGCGGCGAACTTCGCCACGGCTGCGAGCGGGGTAGCCTTTGAGGACTGGCCGCCTGTGTTGGAGTAGACTTCGGTGTCGAGCACGAGCACGTTGACGTTGCGCCCGCTGGCGAGCACATGGTCGAGGCCGCCATAACCGATGTCGTAGGCCCAACCATCGCCGCCGATGATCCATACGTTCTTCTTGACCAAAGTGTCCGCAACGCTCAGGAGGTTTTTAGCCTCAAGGCTGTCGTCGCCTTCGAGCTTGGCTTTTAGCTCTGCCACGCGCGCGCGCTGCGCCGTGATGCCGTCCTCGTCACTCTGGTCGGCGTTCAAAAGCGCCTCGGCGAGTTCTGCACCGACTTTGGCCTTCATGCGCGCCACGAGTTCGCGTGCGAATTCGTTCTGCTTATCTATAGTAAGGCGCATTCCGAGGCCAAACTCGGCGTTGTCTTCAAACAGAGAGTTGCTCCATGCCGGGCCGCGCCCTGCATCGTCCACCGCATAGGGGGTGGTGGGTAGGTTGCCGCCGTATATGCTGGAGCAACCGGTAGCGTTGGCGATAA
>CAZJBO010000051.1:0-11868 GCA_964544075.1 uncultured Anaerolineae bacterium | reverse complement strand
CTCTGTGGGGGCTTTGAGCCGGGGGCATTCCCTCCGGTCACCCCCACACCTCCGCCTGCGCGGAGGTGACCTGCATTTGCGCGGCTTTGCCGCAAGGGGCCTAATGACCGAAGGGGATGCCTAAGGTTCAAAGCTCCAGGTGAATACTCCTTGCCGGGTTAGAAGACAGAAACAGTAGTTACATCAGATGCCGGTATTCCGCATAGTAGGATCGAGCGCGTCGCGCAAGCCGTCGCCGATGATGTATAGACAAAGCACGGTAATCGTGATGCAAAGCCCCGGCCAGACCACCAAGTGAGGCCCAAGCGAGAAATAGGATTGGGACTTGGTCAACATGTTGCCCCAAGTGGCGGTGGGGGGTTGAATGCCCAAGCCGAGGAAGCTCAGGGCGGATTCGGCAAGGATCACACCACCCACAATCTGGACGCTAAAGATAATCACGATCGAGATTACGTTGGGGATGATGTGTCGCATAATGATGTGTATATCCCGCGCGCCCACCGATCGTGCTGCGGTCACATACTCAAACTCTTTGCTCTGCATGACCTGACCGCGCACAATACGGCTGATCCCGGTCCAGCTCATCAGCCCAATAAAAACGGTTAGGGTGCCGGCGTTCGGCTTGAACAGCAATGAGACGATCAGCAGCAGAAGGATGAAGGGGATTGAGTTCATGGTGTTGATGAACCACACCACCAAGTCGTCAACCGCGCCGCCGTAAAACCCGGCGACCGTACCGATCGCGACGCCCAGTGTCATGATAATGATCGAGGCGAGGAACCCGACCCCTAGGGATACTCGCCCGCCATACAGGAGGCGGGCCAGCTGATCCCGGCCTACCTGGTCGGTGCCGAGGGGGTGTTCTGCGCTCGGCCCCTCGAAAGAGATCATGGGGTTTGCTTTGTCGGGGTCTATACCTAACTTTTGGGTGAGGGGGTCGGCAAACAAAAAGCAAAGCGAGGCAAAAACCAGTAAGACGACAAAGGCTAACTGTGTGAGCCAATCGCGCCGGAGGGCATAAAAGGTCGAAGCCCAGTATCCGGCGTATTGTGTCCCCGACTCCTTTGATTCTTGCATTAGTTCTTCTGACATTCTAGCCCTCAACTATCCTTGATGTTTTGAAATCCGGTCGTCTACAGAGTGCTGTAGAAGTCCTAGTATGATGCAACGTGCCCGGCCTTCTGGGGCGGCGGTCGATCCGGGAGCATTGCAGGTCATTGCAAACGAATGCGCGGGTCGAAGAGGGCATAGAGAACATCGGAGAGCAGGTTCCCCAGTATGGTTGCTATAGATGCCATCACGAATCCGGCCATAATGAGCGGATAATCACGCGAGAAGGACGCATTAACCAACAGCCGCCCCATGCCGGGCCAAGCCCAAATGGTCTCAATAATGACCGACCCGGCGATCAAGCTCATGATGGTCGGCCCCAAAATAGTCGCCAGGGGGATGAGCGCATTACGCAATGCGTGCGTGAAGTTGACCGTGCGCGGTGGGAGGCCTTTCGCTCTGGCGGTGCGGATATAGTCTTGGCTGATGACTTCCAGCACCTGGGTGCGCATCAGGCGCGAGAGGCTCGCGATCGGTGAGAGCGACAGCACTAAGGCCGGTGGGAGCAGATGGACAAGACGGTCCCACAAACTAAAGTCGCTCCCTAAAGTATACATGCCGCCCGTGGCTATATGCGGCAGCCCCCACTCTTCAAACTTGACGGCGAAGACCACGATGATTATTAAGCTGAGCCAAAAGCTCGGTATGGAGTTAAAAATAACGGCCAATATCCTCGTGACATTATCAAAGGGGCTGTTACGCTTGAGCGCAGCATAAATGCCGACCGGGATACTGACTGTATAGCCTATCAGCATCCCTGTTATGCTCAACAGCAGAGTCGCACCGGCGCGCTCGCCGATTATCTCGGTCACCGGGCGCTTCTCGTATATCGAGAGGCCAAAGTCGCCGCGCAAGATGCCCTTACGTGGGACGAGGTCAGAATCGGAGCGCCATTCGGTGCCGATCAACCAATTGAGGTACTGTACCGGGATCGGGAGGTCTAGCCCTAGCAAATGGCGCATCTCCTCGCGCGTGGCGTTGGAGATTCTTGGGTTGGCGGTCATCTGTAGGACCGGGTCACCGGGGGCAGAGTAGACGATGAGGAAAGTCAGCAGCGTTACACCAAAGAATGTTGGTATAGCTTGCAGCAAACGACGTGCCAGATACCGAGCCATAAGCCTATCCTTCGAACCGATAGAGGATGCATAATGGAGCCAGCCGACCGGCTCCATTATGCTTAGAAACGGATGCTCTAACTATTCTTCAATGTACCATTCATGGATATTCCATGTATAGCTCCACGGGCCGGGGTCTAGCCCTTTGACGCGGGCGTTGTAGCCCAGCACGTCCTCAGCTTCCCACAGGAAGATGTAGGGGGTTTCCTCGGCAACAAGCGCCTGCGCTTGTTTGTAGAGTTCGCCCCGTGCCTCAAGCGAGCAGCCGGGGAGGTGGCGGGCGTTCATCTGAATCTCGGTTGCCTCAGGCATGTAGGCCGAGACGAAGTTGAACCCACCGCTTGGCTTATCCATTTCGGGACTCCACAGGAACTCATCCGAGGGGTCCGGCCCCATGCCGCGCCAACCGCGAATGAGGATGTCGAATTCCTGGCTTACAAAGCGCTCGAATTCAGCGCTGCGCTCGACCATTTCGATGTTCAGTTTGAAGCCAAGCTCGGCGAGCTGGCTTTGTAGAACGATGGCGATGTTCTCGCGCACTTCGTTCCCGGAGGAGAAGATTGCCGTAGCTTCGAGCAGCGCGCCTTCTTCGGCATACAGACAGCCGTGACATTCGCGCACACCGTCGTCGTCGGTATCCGACCAACCGGCCTCGTCGAGCAAGCTCGCGGCCATGTCCATATCATATGGACGTGGTTCCAGTTCGTCGTTGAAGGCCCATTGAATGGCGGGCAGCACGTCTGCCGGCATCAATTCGCCCAGACCAAAGTTCACCTTCTCGATCAGCGCTTGGCGGTCGATCGCATAGTCTATCGCTTGGCGCACGCGCTTATCGCCGAAGATCGGGTGCGGCGGGTGGTCTTCATTCAAAGAGCCATCCTCGTTTAGGCGTGGTTGTGGATCGTTGGGGTCGCCCATCTGGAAGGCGATGAAGTCATAGCCATCGACCATGAACTGATACTTGACGATTTGCGATTCTGATTCTAGCTCGGCCAAGAATTGGGGCGGGATAGTCATCATGTCGCCCTCGCCCGTCTTCAGCTGCTGGACGGCAACCGCTTGGCTGGGGACGACCTTAAAGATCACGCCGTCGATGTTGGGCTTGCCTTGCCAGTAGTCGGGGTTTGCCAAGAGGGTGAGATGGTCGTCTCTTACCCATTCGCCAAACATGAACGGTCCGTTGGTGACGGTGGGTTCGGAGTTCAGGGGGTTTTCCATGATGTCGGTGTAGTCGTCTCCGTACACGTGCTTCGGCAACCATCCCAGGCGGATTTTGTTCAAGCCGGTGCAGTCGAGTTCTTTCATCACGAATTCGACCGTGTAGTCATCAATCAGGTTGATTTCCTCGATGTTCTGCGCATCTTCGGTATACTGTGTTTCCAGCACACCGCTCTTGAGCGCCTCCCATGTGAAGGCATAGTCGGCAGCGGTTACCGGCTCGCCGTCGGTCCAGAAGACGCCTTCGCGGACATACATGGTGTAGTGCAGACCATCATCGGAGATGTCCCAGTGTGTGACCAGATCGCCGACCGGTTCACCTGTGACCGGGTTGTCATAGATCGAGGCTCCGTACATCAAGGCAGTTGCACCTGAATTCCGGAGGACGGGGTTGAGCATGGCAAAGTCGGAAGTGATTAGGAAGGTTACAAAACCACCCTGAGGGACATCCTCATCGGTGTCAGGTCCTGCGGTGGCGACCATGGGGGCAAGTAATAGAATCATCGCGATGAGCAGCAAAAGCTTTCTCATTAGTATTCTCCTCACCTTAAGTGTTGGATAAAATAATCAGACTGAGCCGATTACTATGCTGATAAGCTATACCCCTGACATGAAGTGCAAATCTGTTCGATATATTTCCCTCCTACAGCATAACCTTACCGATACAATCGGCCTATAAGATGCCGATTGATATGTGACACTACACCACTACAAAGAAACCATAAAGAAATCGTTGTCGAAAAGGTGGTAGATTTTCCTGAGAAATGATGAAGTGTGGTCGAATTATATCATGACTCATGTGCTATGTAACTACTCAGTCTGAGGTTTCGGCGACACAAGATAAATGTGGCAGATTTTGTTGATATAATCTCTTCTGCTGCCCGATGTTGAAGCATCAGGCCCGGAGGCAAAGCCGGCTGAGCAGCATTGTACCGTTGTGTACCCGGACAGGGCCATACAATGACCCTGATGCTTTACTCAAAGCATAGCTTTTTTGATTATGTCAAAATTTTATGCTTTGATTGTCTGTTTGTCAAGTGAAGCCGGGCAATATTTTACTTTTATCCAAATTATTTGTAATATAGTCAAATAAAGCATCTTGCGCTAAACATTCAGGAAGATAACTCTCATGTTCTCTTTTCTACCAAAATCCGCTCTGAGCATACTAGACTGGACTTGGGCACAGTATGAACCATACTTCCAAGATTTAATCGACCGCCCCATAGATGCTACAAATGTCGAACTGTGGTTAGCAGATTGGAGCCGCATCTATCACCTTGCCAACGAAGTGCGCGTGCGCCTAAACATCGCCAATATGCAAAACACGGCAGACCCCACAGCAGAGGCAAAATATCGCAGCTACCTGGAAGACATCGAACCACACCTGATGCGGGCAACACAGACCCTCAAGAAGAAGCTGCTCGCAAGCCGGTTGGAGGTCGAGAACTTCGGAATCCAGCTGCGCAACATGCAAACCGAAGCGAAGCTGTTCCGCGAAGAAAACCTCCCCCTATTGGCGCGAGAGCAAAAGCTAAGCGGCGAATACGACAAGATCGCCGGTTCATTGACCGTAGATTGGGAGGGCAAGGTCCTCACCCTGCCGCAGCTTGTCCCGGTGTACCAAGACTTTGATAGAGCCAAACGCGCGCGCGCTTGGCGCCTGAGCATGGGAAGCTGGCTATCACAGCGCGCGGCAGTCAACACGCTCTGGAAACAGTTTATGAATGTGCGCCGCCGTCTGGCCGCCAACGCCGGTTGTGCCGACTATATCGAATATCGCTGGGCACAGATGCTACGCTTCGACTACACCCCCGACGACTGCCAACAGTTTCATCAATCTATCGAAGACGTGATAGTGCCGGCGGCGGCACGCATCCGCGAGAAGCGCCGCAAGCAACTAGGCGTGGACACCTTGCGCCCCTGGGACCTGGATGTCGATCCTTTGGGCCGCCCCCCTCTGAAGCCTTTCAACACAATCGCCGAACTCACCGAGAAGGTCGAACATATCTTCCGGCGGCTCGACCCCACCCTGGGCGAATACTTCAGCATCATGCGCCGTGAGGACCTGCTGGACCTAGACAACCGTCCGGACAAAGCACCCGGCGGCGGATGTATAGATTTGGCCGTCGCCGCGCGCCCCTTTATCTTCATGAACGCCGTCGGCACACCGGAAGACGTCCAAGTGCTGGTGCACGAATCCGGCCACGCATTCCACGTATTCGAAAGCATACGCCTGCCCTATGCCCAGCAACGCCAATACACGGCAGAGATCGCAGAACTGGCCGCGATGTCGATGGAATTCCTCACCGCGCCCTACTTCTCTGCCGATGATGCCGCACAGAGCATCTATTCTCCCAAAGACGCTGCGCGGGCATGGATCACAATATTAGAGTACAGGCTGCTTTCTTGGCCGTCGATAGCGATGGTCGATGCCTTCCAGCATTGGGTATATCGCAACCACGCGGCAGCCGAAGACCCGGCCAACTGTGATGCAAAATGGGGCGAGCTGTGGGACCGCTATATGGTAGGCATCGATTTTAGCGGGCTTGAGCAAGAGAAGGTAACCGGCTGGCACCATAAGCCCCACATCCACCGCACCCCTCTATACTACATCGATTATGGCTTGGCATTGCTGGGCGCGGTACAGCTCTGGGCAAACGCACAGAAGGCCCCGGCGCAAACCCTTGCAAACTATCGCCAAGCGCTCGCCCTGGGCGCAACCAAAACATTACCGGAGCTTTTCGCCGCTGCGGGGGTCGAGTTTACCTTTGATGCCAAAGCCCTAAGCGCGGCGGTGACCTTGATGGAAGATACCATCAACGCGCTAGAGGAAGTCTAAAGTTTGTGTCTTGGTCAAGCCGCCGGTAGACACCCCCCTGGGACACTACGCCGTGGGCATTCCCTTCGGTCACCTAACCCCCACCCCGGCGGGGCGCGTCGTAAATATCCATCCAGCCTGACCAACACGGGAAAAGGATAAATGCTATGATTGGATGGCGCCAAAAACTGCTGGATGTCAACCTCACCGACGGGGAAATCCAGACACGGCCCCTATCGCGCGAGACCTGCCGACAGACCATCGGCGGCATCGGCTTGGCAGCACAACTGATCTTCGACTCTGTCCCGCCGGAAGCGGACCCGCTCGGCCCGGACAACGTGCTCGTCATCGCGAGCGGGCCGCTGGGCGGCACCACCTGGGCCGGTACCGGGCGGGTCGAGCTGGCCGCACGCTCACCGCTTACCGGGCTGTGGGGCGAATCTTCAATGGGCGGCTACTTCGGCACCCAGCTCAAGCGCGCCGGATATGACGCGCTCGCCATACACGGCACCGCCCCGGAGCCGGTCATCCTCGTAATCGATGAAGGCGAGGCATACCTCACACCGGCAGATGCATGGTGGGGCAAGGATACCTATACAACCCTCCGAGGGTTACAGGCACGCTACCCCAACGCCGAGGTAATGGCAATCGGGCCAGCCGGCGAAGCGCGCGTGCCGATGGCATCCATCGTGCACAACGAAGGTAACAACATCGCAGCGCGCTGCGGAATGGGCGCGGTCGCCGGCAGCAAGCGCCTTAAAGCCATCGTCGCACGGGGCACACAGCCGGTCCCGCTTGCCGATGCCGCAGAGTTTAATGCGCTCAAGCGCGCCGCAATCGGGCTGTTCCTAAAACATGGCTTCCTACAAGGCATCCGGCGCGGCAAAGGCACGGCAGGGATGACCGAGGTCTCTATCGCGATGGGCGACCTGCCGGTGCGCAACTGGGATATGCACGTATGGGACTGGCGCGACGCGGCCATGTCGATCACCGGAGAGGCCATGCAGACGCTGTGGCCGGAGAAGAAAGACACCTGCTATGCCTGCCCGATTGGGTGCAAGTGGCGCATCGAGGATGCGCCGCTGCGAGACGGCGGCAGAGGACACCTGGCCGGGCCGGAATATGAAAGCATCGCCGGGCTGGGCGCGATGTCAATGATTACAGACCCGCTGGCCGTCATCCAAGCCGCCGATCTTTGCAACAGCTTAGGCATCGACACCATCAGCACCGGCGCGAGCATCGCATGGGCGGTCGAGGCCTTCGAGCATGGCATCCTCACCGAAGCACATACCGACGGCCTAAAGCTCAAGTGGGGCGACCCGGCCCAGACCTTTGAACTGATACACCGCATGGCCGAAAACCGGCCCGGCATCGGCGCACTGCTCGCCCAGGGCACGAAGAAAGCCGCCGCGCAGATCGGCGGCGGCGCCGAATTCGCCATCCATGTGAAGGGCCTAGAGCTGCCATATCACCATCCACGCGCACTACGCGGCCTAGAGATCGCCTATGCCACCCTGCCGCGCGGCGCAACCCACAACGAAGAAGGCGCCGTCCCGGATCAAGGCAAGACCTACGAAGCCTGGATCGCCGAAATCATCTCTCACATGGACCTCTCCGGCGCGAACACTTCGATGGTTTATTGCCAATTCCTCGCCGCCGCATTGGATGCCGACTATACCGCCGACCTACTTACCGCCACAACCGGCGAGGCCTTTACACCAGACGATCTGTACCGGGTGGGCGCGCGCACATGGTATCTGCGGCGCGCGTTCAACCTCCGTTTGGGCGTGGGCCTCGATGCCGACGAACTGCCCAAACGCATCCTCAAACAGATCAAGGCCGACGCGAACGTGTCGCTGGCCGACTTTGACCGCGCTTTGCAAGAGTTCTACAAACAGCGCGCTTTGGACGCGCGCGGGGTCCCCTCCGCCGAAATGCTCGCCTCACTTGGCCTCGACTTCGTGCTTGAGGAACTGGCGTAGAACAAATCTTATCGATCTAGGAGATATTCATGACAGCCATCACAGGAGCACAAGGGGTAGTTAGAAGCCTGGAACGTGCGGGGATCGAGGTAGTGTTCGGCGTGCCGGGCGCACACAACTCCCCCATCTTTGACGCTTTGTATCACCACCCACGCATCAAATGCATTGTTACCCGTCACGAACAAGGCGCCGCGTTCATGGCCGACGCTTATGCTAGAGCCAGCGGGAAGATCGCCGCCGTGTTGATGCTGCCGGGGCCGGGCGTCACCAATGCCTACACCGGGCTGGGCGAGGCCTATACCGACTCATCGCCGGTGCTCCTGCTCGCAACCCAGATCGACCGGGCATTTATCAACCAGAACCGGGGATTGCTGCACGAACTAACCAACCAATACGAAGTCCTCGCGCCGATCATGAAACACAGCGAGCGCATCACCGACGCAAGTGAGATACCCGACGCGCTCCACCGCGCAGTGCAAGCGCTCCGCAGTGGCCGGCCACGCCCGGTACAGGTCGAAATCCCGCGCGACGTCCAGATGGACATCATCGAATGGCCCGATGCGGAGAGCGCACCACCACCCCCGCCGCGCCCCCGCCCCTGTGCCCCCGCCGAAGCCATCCGGTCTGCGGCGCTGGCCCTACGCGACGCCGCGCGCCCGCTTATCTTCGCCGGGGGAGGCGTGGTGAGCAGCGACGGGGGCGATATATTGAGACAGCTTGCCGAACGGCTGGGCGCGCCGGTCCTGACCACCGGCATGGGGGTAGGCTGCATCCCCACCGACCACCCCCTCGCGACCGGTGTCGCATGGGTCGCCTCGGCGGATATACGCCCGTTGATCGCCGCATCCGATGCACTGCTTGCGGTAGGGACACGCTTCAACGAGGGCATGACGCACGGCTGGCAGCTCGACCTGCCGCCCGTGACGGTCCGTATCGATATAGACGCCGACGAGATCGAGCGCAACCTGCCTATGCAGATGAAGCTGGTCGGTGATGCGCGCGCCACCCTGCAAGCCATCGATGCACACTTGAAGGCATGGAACGTAGAGAGAAACGCGCCGGCGCCGGAGATGGCCCAAGCGCGCCGTGCATACCGCAGAGCGCTGGAGGAGCGCGTCGGCACCACCCGGCCCTGGATGAACGCACTGCGCGCGAGCATCCCCCGCGATACGATCATCAGCGCGGATATGAGCTTGTTTTGGGCCGATATGCTTGGGATATTCCCCACCTACCAACCGCGCACCGTGCTGTTCCCCTGGGGGTACGGCACGTTGGGCTTCGGCATCCCCGGCGCGATCGGTGCGAAGATCGCACAGCCCAAGCGCCCCGTGATTAGCATCACAGGCGACGGGGCATTCTTATACACCGGCATGGAGCTGGCAACCGCCGTAAAGTACAAGCTCAACATCCCCTTCCTCGTCCCGAACAACAACGCCTACGGTATGATTAAAATGCAGCAGGCAGAGCAGTTCGACGAACGCTTCATCGCCGTAGACTTGAGCAACCCCGACTTTGTCGAACTCGCGCGGGCATTCGGTGCGTACGGCACACATGTTACAAACCCGGAGGGCCTCGGCAAGGCGGTCACGGAAGCCTTAGCAGCGGATAAACCGACCGTGATCGAGTTCCCCTGGGGCTGCGACTTCGGGCACAAGTAGCCCAACGCCAACGGGCACGCCCCCATATACCTTTAACCCTATGGACCATGCGCTTGCCCTACGATTGCCCCAGGGTTTGTTGTGCGTCTGTCCCCCAACCGCTAGAATCGGGCCGTCGGACAATGTATCAAGGAGCAGCCGAATGCGTTTATCGTTTGCACTGGTCTTGTTTTTATTGCTCACCCTCGTGCCCGCATCTGCGCAAGACGACAGCACAACCACGCTAAACCTCGCAACCCCAGAAGACATCCTCACGCTCGACCCCGGACGCCTGACCCCCTTCGACTACGCGGCCCGCGACGTAGTCGAGAACCTCTTCGTGGGCCTGACACAGCTCGACCCCGAAACCAACCGCCTTGTGCCGGGCCTCGCCGAAAGCTGGGAGATGAGCATTGATGGCCTAACGTGGACCTTCCACCTCCGCGACGATGTAAACTGGGTGCGCCATAACCCCCGCAAGGGCGAGACCGACATCCTACGTCCCGTCGTTGCCGACGACTTCGTCTATGCCATACGGCGCGCGTGTTCCCCGCTGACCGGCGCGCCCTACTTCACCAGCATCTTTATCATCGAGGGCTGCCAGGTAGTCTACCGCGCCGACCGCCGCCTCTTGACCGACGACTTCGTAGCAAGGCGCATCGGAGTGCGCGCGGTTGATGCACACACGGTGGAATACACGCTCCTGTTCCCGGCGGCCTACTTCCTCACCTTTACCGCAATGCCGGAATTCCGCGCCTTGCCACAAGAGTATGTCGATGTGCCGACCGCCTGGGCCGAGCAAGGCAGCATCGTCACCAACGGGCCGTTTGTGCTGGCGGGATGGGTACACAGCCACCGGATGACCCTGCTGCGCAACCCCTACTGGCCCGGCAGCTTCGTCGGCAACATCGAGCAGGTGACGATCACGGTCGAGCCGGACGCGCAAGAGAGTCTGCGCGCATTCAATGCCGGAGGAATCGATCGTCTATACGTATCGGCAGCGGATGCAACATCCCTGGCAGTGCGCCCCTCGGTAGTGATGCTGGGCTTCTCGATGGAACGCGCGCCGGTCGATGCACGCGGGGTGCGGCAGGCCCTCGCCTGGTCTATCGACCGTGCCGCGCTGGTGAACACAGCGCTGTCCGGCGCGGGCGTGGCGGTGACCCAACTCACGCCGCCGGGCATGGTGGGGGAGGAGGCGGATAACCTGGGCCGGGGCTACGACCCCGAAGCCGCGCGGCAAGCCTTCGCCGCCGCCGGCCACGCGAACTGCGGCGCAGTCCCCGAACAGATCGTTATCATGATAGACGACGCGCCCGAGTCGCAAGCCATCGCCGAGTTTATCGTGGCCGGCTGGCAACGTGAGCTGGGTTGCAATCCGGGCCTCTTCGACATCCAGCCCGTCAACCGTGAGGCGCGCGTAGTGCTGGCGAATGCACGCGATACCTACTCGGACGACTTCGACTACCGACGCCCGCACGTCTGGCTGGTGAGCTGGTCTGCCGATTACTTCGATGCAAACAATTGGTTCTTTGATGCGCTGCACTGTCGCTATGGCATGTTCCGCACCGACACAGAATGCGACGAGACCGACGCGCTGATCGAAGCGGCAGGGGTGCAATATGATGCAGACGCGCGCGTCGGCATGTATGCCGAGATTGAGGACCGCTGGTTTGGCGTGGCGGGTAAGTATCCGATAGTGCCGCTTTATGCCGCCGCACAGCCGCTGGCACAGCACGCCTGGCTAAGCGGCGTCAACACAGCAGGTCCGGCGCGCTTCGACCGCTGGGTGATAGATGTAGGCGCACGCGAGTCATCCTAGCTTGCACCGCCTGGGGTTGAAACCGCAGCCCTCTCCCCCTGGGGTTGAAACCCCAGGCTAATAGCAAACCGTCGGCTACGCCGACCTGCCGGAGTCTCGCGCGCTTCGGGGCCGGGGTCGGCGCAGCCGACATATCGCGCTAGCCTGCGGTTTCAACCGCAGGCCA
>CAZJBO010000050.1:0-11922 GCA_964544075.1 uncultured Anaerolineae bacterium | reverse complement strand
CTCAAGACGCGGGTGATGGGCGAGAGGGGAACGCCGGGTGGGTAGGTGCGTGGCGCCATAGGTTGACGGCACCGCACGCGCGGTTCATAATACACTCTATGGCAACCGAAGTTATCTCACACGGCAGGGTAACCTGGACCAATATCATAAACCCCACCGAAGACGATGTGCGCGCGCTTAGGGAAGCATACCCACACTTCCACCCCCTCGATCTAGAGGACTTGCGCAGCCACATCGAACGGCCCAAGATCGACGAGTATGAGGATTACTTGTTTGTCGTGATGCAGTTCCCGCTGTGGGACGCCGACCGGAAGATCTCACGCGCCAGCGAGATTGACATGTTTGTGGGGTCGGGCTACCTGGTGACCGTGCACGACGGTACCTTGAAACCTCTGGTCGATTTCTTCGAACGCTGCCGTAACTATCCCACCATGCGCGAGCAATATATGGACCAGGGCGCAAGCCGTGCCTTCCATGCCGTCATCGACCGGCAGGTTGATAGCATCATCCCCATCTTGCGCAAGGTCGATGAGAACATCCACGCGGTCGAGGACGAACTCTTCAGCGGCGATATGCTCCGTGTGATCCAAGACATCACGGTGCTGCGCCGTGACATCATCGCGCTGCGGCGCATCATCCGTCCCCAGATCGATATCATCGCCAACCTTGAGAGCGTAGACCGTTCCTTCATCCGCGAAGAACTCGATGTCTACTTCGGCGATATCTTAGACCACATCAATAAGGCGCGCGACATCATCGACGATGATTACGAGATGATCGAGGTGCTGGCAAACGCCAGCGATACCCTCGCCTCGCACCGCATCAATCAGATCATGCAGGTGCTCACCGTCATCTCGGTCATCATGCTGCCGCTGACTCTGGTCACCAGCTTTTATGGCATGAACATCCCCTTGATCGGAGAGGACGACCCGAACGCATTTTGGGTTATCGCCGTGTTGTTGTTGTTAATGGCCGTAGGCTTATTAGTTTACTTTAAACGTCGGAGGTGGTTGTGAACCCGCCCTATCTGCCCGAAGCTACGTTGATTGAGACGCAAGACGCGCTCGATCGTTTGGCAGAGGCACTGCACAAGGAAGCCTTGCTTGGCATCGATACCGAATCGAACAGCATGTATGCTTACTACGAGCGCGTATGCTTGATCCAAATCTCGACCCGCACACATGATTATGTGATCGATCCGCTCGCGCTAGACGATCTTTACCCGCTTGCCCCGTTGATGGAAGACCCCCATATCGAGAAGATATTTCATGCCGCCGGCTATGACATCGCCTGCCTCAAACGTGACTTTGAGTGGCGTTTTGTCAACCTATTCGACACCCTGGCCGCCTCTCGCATCCTGGGGCGGCGCACTCTGGGGCTGGGCGTCATCTTGGAGAAGGAGTTCAGCGTCAAGGCCGATAAGCGCTACCAACGCTCAAATTGGGGCGAGCGCCCCCTCTCGGTGGCAAAACTGCGCTATGCTCAGATGGATACGCATTACCTGCCCGCGCTGCGCGACCGTTTGGCTGCAGAGCTGCAGCGGCAAGGACACTGGGAAGAAGCCCTCGAAGCCTTCGCCGAGCTGACATACCTGCCGGCAGCGCCCGTTGACCACTTTGCCCCGGAGGGTTATTGGCGCATTGGCAAATCAAAGGATGTCCCCCGCGCGAAGATGGCGTTGCTGCGCGAGCTGTACCTGCTGCGCGACCGTATCGCCCGACGCAAGGATCAGCCACCCTTTAAAATATTCGGTGATAACACTCTGGCGGAGCTGGCGCGTGAAGCTCCCGATACCCTGGATGCGCTGCGTACGGTGCGGGGCATGAGTGCCGGGCAGGTGCGCCGCTATGGGCAGGACGTCCTATCGGCGCTGCGGCGCGGCGCACAGCAAGAGGTTCCCCATCCGCCCAAACGCAACGGCACCCCGCCCGATGTGCTGGCACGCTACGACGCGCTGCGCACCTGGCGGCGTGACCGGGGTGTGGCACGGGGCGTCGAATCCGACGTGATTATCTCGCGCGATGCGCTTTGGGCGCTGGCAGAGCAAGCCCCACAGACCCTGGCAGAGATTGCCGCCATCGATGCGGTGGGGCCGTGGAAGCGCGGCGCCTATGGCGAGGATATCTTGCGCGTCTTGCGCAACGCCGATAGTCGTCGATAGCGCAGCAACAAAACTGATAGGAGGCCAAATTATGGAAATCAAATTCTACGGCGCGGTGCGCACTGTGACCGGCTCGCAGCACATGCTCAGTGTCAACGGATACAAGCTCCTCATGGATTGTGGCCTCTATCAAGGCAAGCGCAAGGAAGCCTTCGCGCGTAATCGTTTGTTCCCCTTTGACCCCGGCGCGGTCGATGCGATGGTGCTTAGCCACGCTCACATTGACCACTCCGGCAACATCCCGAACCTGGTCAAGAACGGGTTCAAGGGCGCGATAGTCAGCACCTTTGCCACCCGTGACCTCTGCGCGGCGATGCTGCGTGACAGCGGCTATATCCAAGAAAAAGACGTCCAGTATGTCAACAAGAAGCGTGCTCGCTTGGGCAAGGCGCCCTTTGAGCCGATCTATACGCAAGAAGACGCCGTGGACAGCCTGCAAAACTTCGTCGCGATCAACTACGCGCGCCCATACGCGGTGCTCCCCGGCATCACCGTGACCTTTTTCGATGCGGGCCACATGCTCGGCTCGGCTATCGTGGTCCTTGATGTGGAGGATGGCGAGAGCGGCGCAACAAAGCGCGTTGTCTTTAGCGGCGATCTGGGACGCCCCGGCACGCCCATCATCAACGATCCCACCTTCATAGAGAGCGCCGATGTGCTCTTGATCGAAAGCACCTATGGCAACCGCAAACACGAGGAATTCCCCGACGCCAAACGTAAGCTCAAGCGCGTGGTGAAAGAGACCATCGAGCGGGGCGGCGTGGTCGTCATCCCCTCCTTTGCAGTCGGGCGTACCCAAACCATAGTCTATATGCTGCATCAGCTCATCGATGCGGGCGAGCTGCCGGCGGTGCCGGTCTTTGTCGATAGCCCGTTGGCGATCAACGCAACCAGCATCTTCCAACTGCACCCCGAAGCCTATGATAAAGAGACGCGCGCTTTCATGCGCGAAGATACCAATCACGACCCCTTCGGCTTCGAATCGCTGCGCTATACCCGCACCGTGACGCAGTCGAAAGCGCTTAACGAACGTGAAGGCCCCGCCGTCATCATCAGCGCCAGCGGTATGGCCGAGGCCGGACGCATCCAACATCATCTGCGCAACCGCATCGAGGACCCGCGTAATACGATCCTCATCGTTGGGTGGCAAGCCCCCGATACTCTGGGCCGCCGCTTGGTCGAGCGTGTGCCGGAGGTAAAAATCTTCGGCGAACGCTTTAAGCGCAACGCACGGGTCGAGAAGATTAACGGCTTCAGCGCGCACGCCGACCATGACGAACTGCTCCGATGGGCGGCACACTTCACCAAGAAGCCGTCCCAAACCTTCGTGGTGCATGGCGAAGAGGCGGCGTCGATGGCGTTCAAGAAAGCGTTGGAGACCGAGCTGGGCTGGACGAATGTGGTTGTGCCAGAGCTAAAGCAACAGGCGCCGATATAGGCGTAGACTGCGCCTCACGGAACCGCTATGTGTGGGCTGTGCACGTGATTGTAAGGACGAGCATAGAACCCGGCCCCAGGGCGACGCTCTACGTAGAGAGAGTCGTCAAATCGGTTTTAGACGACATATCATTCTGACATTTTCACGTCAGGCGTTAAGCCCAAAGGCAGAACCGGCTGTAGTTACGATCTTTCAACCTCAGGTCTTCCTGAGCGAGCGCGGGCGCTCCGTCGGGTTGTTCCGCCTTGCCCAGACGCTATATTCGTCTGTTCTATCCTACCGGCACACATTACGCTAAAATGGGCGCATGAGAAGCGATGTATGGTCGGCAGCAAGCCGACAACTCAAAGGTGGACCGTGGAAGACCTGACCGGGATGGTGCTCAACAAACGATATCAGATCGAGAGCTTTGTAGGATCGGGCGGTATGGCCGAGGTCTACAAGGCTAAAGATGTCGATGCCCCGCACTATTATGCGATCAAGGTCATCCGCGAACAGCTGCTCGAACACCCCAGCCTCGTAATGCGTTTCGAGGACGAGGCCGAACGCCTCAAAAACTTACAGCACCCCAACATCGTGCGCTTCTATGACTTTGTTGCCTCCGATGGCCTCACCTACATCGTGATGGAATACATCGATGGCTACCCGCTCTCGCATATGCTGCGGCTGCGGCGGCAGCGCGAAGAGGGTCCGATGCCCACCGGCGAGGCCGTGCGCATCCTGGCGCAGATCGCGCGCGCGTTGGCACGTGTCCACGAGCAAGGCTTGGTGCACCGTGACATCAAGCCCGGCAACATCCTGATCCGCCAAACCGACGGCGCGGCCTTCCTCACCGATCTGGGCATCGCAAAAGATTTAACCGGCGGTGCGGTCACACACACTCTGGTGGGGACCTTCGCCTACCTTGCGCCTGAACAAATCATGCGCCAGCCCGTCAGCCCGGCCACCGACATCTACGCGCTGGGCACCGTGGCCTACTATCTGTTTACCGGACGACGTCCCTTCGAGATGCCCCCCGGTGCGGCTTACGACACTACCGAGATGGAGCAAATGCTCATCGAGCAGCACTTGCACAGGCTGCCTTTGCCGCCTTCCACGCACAACCACAAGCTGCCGCCGGCCCTTGACGCTGCTGTGGGGCGCGCACTCTCCAAAGTGCCGGAGGCGCGCTATCCTGACGCGATGAGTTTTATGCGCGCCGTTCATGATGCACTGCGCGCCGTGCTGCCGGGCGAGATGCAGGTCCTCAAGGAGATTGACGCGGAGGTAACATCGACGCCGAACGTACTCCGCGCGCTCCAGGCGCCCCCGCGCCGTACTCGACGCACCACGCCTACGCAGCGCCGCCGCCGCGAGCGTATTTTGGGTGCCGGAGTGTTGGCTATCGCAGCTTTGCTCGTGCTCGTATTTGCCCTCACGCGCGGCGCTCCGCCCTCCCGCACCGCCACGCCCGGCGTCGTCCCTAACCTCACGGTTACCGCCGATTGGCTCACCCTTGAGGCCGAACGCCAAGCCCTCCAATCTACCGAGACCGCGCTCGCCGAGGCGTTGCGCCCGACCGAGACGCCTTCCATCACCTCCACTTCTTCCCCCCGCCCGACCGATACGTTTGTCCCGACGCCGACCGCTACTTCGACGCCAACTATCACATCCACTAACACCGCTACATCAACCGCCACCCTTACTGTTACCCAATCGCCCACTCGTGCCCGCACCCGCGCTAAGCCAATTACACCCAATCTGGAGATGACGAGGGAGGCGCTAGGCGCCATCGGCACGGAAGCCGCGCGCACGCTTGCGGCGGCCTCGGCGCTGCCCCCGTTCCCCGCGATCACCGTCACGGCCACCTCGGTGGATACCCTCAACGACCCGCCCGGCCATGCCACAACAGAGGCCCCTAACATGGCGGTACACGCCGCGATCGCCACCCAGAACGCGGTGCACGCCGCCACGACCCGTCTTGCGCGCACGCTCGATGCGTCCAGACCGACCGCCTCGCCCACCTTAACCGCTTCGTCCACCCCGACGCCCTCGCCTACCTCGGCTGTGCTGGCTTGGTGCGACGCTGTGGCAGCGCTGCAAGATGCGTTTGGGCTGCGCGATGATCTGAGCCAGGTTGATATCAACGAGGAGGCCTTACAGAGCTACCTCGCCGCGCGCGAAGGTGCACCGCTTGACCCGGAGACGGGGCGGGTACCGGTGTGTATGGAGGATATCGACGCATGGTTGTATCCCCGCCTGATCGAGGCGACTCAGGCATACTTCGGGGTGATCTATGCACATAGCACCGACGTGAGCAGCGTCGGCACGATCGGGCCGGATATCGAGCGTGCCCGACGTTACCTGGATTATGCCAGCACGCTGCGTCCGGATGACCCTGCTGCGCCCACGCTGCGCCAGTGCGTGAACCTGTTAGATTTGATCGCCGACCCGATATCGATGCGCGATACAATCAATGCGCTGCGTGCACAGGATGCCGATCTCGCGCTTTGCGAGCCGACGCTGAGCGCAATGTGGGATGCGGCGCTTAACCTCTTCCCTGAAATTAGCCGACGTCCCATCGCCACGGTGCGGCGGCGCGACTATCTCTATGAGGTGCCGGGCCAAAACCGCACCGGGATACTCAGCGCGGGGGTGCGGGTTGCCATCCTGGGGCAGACCGGCGCGATTAATGGGGAGTATTGGTTCCTGGTGTCGCTGGAGAACGGGCAGCGAGGCTATCTGCTGCGCGATGCGCTGGAGTGGGAAGACGCGCCGCCGGACCTGGTGGATGTACCGACGGTTGTACCGCCACCCCGTGCGCCTTAAGTCGTATAAACTTTGTTTCCCAAAACAAGCCTGTATCGGTTAAGATGGGGCGCAATGAACACAAATCACGCAACCCCTACCGACCTTGTCTTCGACTTGCCCGAATGGATGCAGCCGCACCGCCGCGTCATCGATTGGGGTTTGTTGTTGATCTTTATTCTATCGCTGCTGGCCGCACAGCCTTTTATCATCCGTGCCGGCCTCCCGCGTGAGACCGATGCCGAATTGCATGTCTTCCGCACCGCCGAACTCATCTACTGCATCCAACATGGCGAGCTTTACCCGCGCTGGGCGCCTAACTTCTGGTACGGCTATGGCTATCCTTTCTTTAACTATTACGGCTCGTTCACCTACTATCTGGCCGCCGGCGTCGGTTTGCTGACCGGGGTGGGCGCGGTAGGAGGCGCGCGCTTTGTCTTTGTGCTGGGCCAACTCATGGCCGGTATATGCACTTATGCCTTCGTGCGCCGCCGCTGGAACGCCGCCGCCGGTATTGTGGCCGGTGTGGTGTATGTCTACAGCCCCTATATTGTCCTCATCGACCCGCATATGCGCGGCGATATGGCCGAATCTTTTGCCCTGGGGCTGCTGCCTGCCCTCCTGTGGGCCTTTGACCGGGTGCTGACGGCGGGGCACTGGCATCACATAATCATAGCGGCGGGGTTGCTGGCGGCGAGCATCTGTACGCACAACCTCATGGCGTTGGTCGGCTTTGGGCTTCTGCTGGGTTGGCTGGTCTGGCTGCGCGTCTTCGTGCGGATGCGGGGCGTCTATCGTTGGCGTCTCACCTGGCTCACCCTGGCGCTCGGTGTGCTGTTGGCGAGCTTCTTTTGGCTCCCGGTTGTGTTCGAGAGCGGTGCGGTGCAGCTCGACCGTCTCATCGGGCCGGGCCACTTCGACTACAAAAACCATTTCCTCAGCCTCGGCCAATTGCTCGCGCCCGCGCCGCGCCTCGACCTGGGCGCGGCAAACCCTGCATATGCCTTTAACCTCGGCCTTGCAGCCTGGGGGTTGGCCCTGCTTGGATGTGTTGCCCTGTTGTTCCGCGCCGATGGTGTGTCGAAGACACGGCGCGCTGCGACTCTGGCAGAATGGCAGCGTAGGGTGAGGCGCGGATATACCGAAGAACTCGATGCCCCGCTTGACGGGGTGCGAGACCTGGCCTACTTCGCCGTGGCGGGGTTGTTGTTTATCTTTTTGATGCTGCCGGCATCGGCTTTCGTTTGGCGCGCCGTACCATATATGCCGATATTGCAGTTCCCGTGGCGTGTGCTCGGCGCTGCCTCGTTCTGTCTGGCGGTGCTGGCAGGTGCGGCCACGCGCTGGCTTGCCCGCCTGCCGACGCGCGCGCGCCCGGCAGCGCTGGGGCTATTGGTCATCGCGCCTTTGTTGGGGGCGATGCCGGTGCTTTATCCGCCGGAGTGGGACGCCGATTTTGGCCCGACCACCCCGGCAGCATACATCGACTTTGAGCTATCCGGGGTTGCTCTGGGCACGACGTCCGGCGGGGAATATCTGCCTGTGACGGTCACCGTGCCACCGGCGCCCCAGCCTAGTTTGCTGGAATCGTATGCCCGGCCCGGCCTCATCGATAAGGTGAACCGTGCCACCCTCCCGGCTGCCACCACCGTGACCGTAGTATCGCATGGGCCTACTGAAGACCGTTTCTGGGTGAAGGGCACCGAGGACTTCCTATTACGTCTCTACACCTTTGCCTTCCCCGGCTGGTGTGTCGAGATTGACGGGCAGGCGGTCGGCTACGCGGTCGGTGAACCTGAGGGGTTTATTGTGGTAGAGGTGCCGGGCGGCACGCATCAAGTACGTGTCTTTTTGGATACCACCCTGCCGCGCAACTTAGCATCCGGCCTGAGCTTGGCCGCGCTTGTCGGGTTGGTGAGCTTGGCGGTCATTGTCGCGCGGCAAGCCCACCCCCCGGAGAGACTCGCGCCGCGTCTGAGCCAACATGCCGCGCTGAGCATCGCAGCGGTGGGCGTGTTGTTCATTGGGGTGCGGCTTGTTTCAGACAGCCATCCGGGGCAGTTCTATGTACGCACCGCGCCGGGCGCAGTGCCTCTGCGCGCCGGGCAGAGCTACCGTCAATCCTTTACCGAGAACATCGACCTGCTGGCCTATGATCTGCCGCGCGCTTCGGCTCGGCCCGGCGCGAGCCTCTCGCTCACCTTGTATTGGTACGGCACAGCACCCATCGAGGAGAACTATCAGGTGTTCGTCCATCTGGTGCCGCTTGGCTCGGATAGCCCGGTGGCGCAGTCCGACAAGCTCAACCCCGGTGATCTCCCGACCACGCGCTGGACCCCTGACCGCTATGTTCGAGACGCGCATACGGTCACGCTGCCGACAGAGGTCACGCCGGGGCAATATCTGCTGCTTGTGGGTTTGTATGATAGAGAAACCGGCGAGCGCATCCCGACCGCCGGCACTCCCCCCGATGATAAGGTGGTGTTGCCGGTTTTTATCGAGGTGTTGCCGAAGTAACAGCGCTTTCGGTTGACCGATGCCTTTCCCTAATATGCCAATCCCTTGCTATAATCCTCGGCAATATGCAGAAGCTGTTGAACATATCTAGCCTACCCTACGCATCCGAGAGGAGACATTATGTCCAAAGTAGCCATCGTCACCGATAGTACATCAGACCTGCCGGCAGAGCTTGCCGCTGCGCACGGCATCCACGTTGTGCCCCTTTATGTCACCTTTGGCGCCGATACCTTGCGCGATGGTGTAGACCTCGACTCTAAAGGGTTCTTCGCGCGCCTCCAGACCGACCCGAACCATCCTCACAGCTCTCAGCCCACCCCAAACGATTTTGTCGAAACCTACAAGCGCCTGCACGGAGCCGGGGCCGATGAAATCTTTGCCGTCACCATCTCCCCGCTCATGAGCGGCACCTACGAATCGGCTACGATAGCTAAGGGAGAGGTAAACTTCCCGGTACATGTGCTCGATTCGCGCTCTACCTCGCTCTCCCTGGGCCTGGTCGCGCTCGCCGCAGCCCATGCCGCAGCGCAAGGCGCGTGTGGTGAGGACGTGATGCAGGTAGCCGCCCCGATCGCCGAGAAAGCCCACATCTTCTTTGTGGTCGATACCCTCGAATATTTGCACAAGGGTGGACGCATCGGCGCGGCGAGCAAACTCCTCGGCACGGCGCTCAAGCTCAAGCCCATCCTCCAGGTAATAGATGGCGAAGTGTTGGCCCTCGAACGAGTGCGCACCAAGAAGCGTGCTCTGGCCCGGCTGGTCGAGCTGGTCGGCGAGTACACCGAACCCGGACGGCCCATCATCATGAACGTCGGGGATGGCAACGCGCCCGAAGCCGGTGACCGGATCGCCGAGGAACTCAGCGCGCGCTACGCCCCGCAAAAGGTGTATCGCTCCTCCATCGGCGCAACCATCGGAACCCACACCGGACCGGGCTTGGTCGGGGTGGCCTTTTATCAACCGTAGCCGTGTAAGGAGTGATGCAATGGACCCGTTAAGCCCTGCCGATGTGCAAGCCGCGCTCGATGCGCTGGACGTCGATGTCCGGGTACAGACCTTCGATACCTCCACCGCCACCGCGCAGCAGGCCGCCGACAGCATCGGGACCGCGCTTGGCAGCATTGTCAAGAGCTTGTGTTTTGTGGTCAACGGGGAACCGGTTATCGTGCTCGGCGCGGGCGACCGGCGGATAGATACGCGAAAACTCGCAGCCCTACGCAAGGTTGGCCGCAAGAAGGTGAAGATGGCAACCGCCGAGCAATCGGTGGCGCTGTCGGGCTACGCGCCGGGCGGCGTGCCCCCGGTGGGGCACCGCACCGCGCTACCGGTGTATATCGACGCCACCCTGGGCCGCTTCGAGACGGTCTACGCGGCAGCAGGCGCCGCCAACACGATCTTCCCGATCGCTTTCGAGGCGCTTGTCCGCATCACCGGCGGCGCAGTCGTGGACCTGGCGTTAGATTGATTGCAGGGGCAGGCACCGGGCTTGCCCCTGCCGAGAACAGGTATTCACCTGGGGCCTTAAGCATTCCCTTCGGTCATTAGGCCCCCATGTTCCCTTTCTATGCGCGGCTTTGCCGCGCAAATGTAGGTCCAGGACTGCTAAGTCCTTCGAAGACTCCGCGCAGGCGGAGGTGTGGGGTGACCGGAGGGAATGCCCCCGGCTCAAAGCCCCCACAGAGAGCAGGAACAGATACGTCTACGGGATGTAGATTACCTGGCCGATGGTGATGTAGTTCGGGTTGGTGATGTTGTTGTATGCCGCCAGCGCTGCCGCATTCACGCCATAGTACGCCGCGATGCCATACAAACTATCACCGGTCCGCACCGTATAAGTGTTAGGCCCGCCGGTGCCCGGCGGTGTATAGCCACCCTGCCCGACATTGACGGCGGTGGGTTGCGACGGCGCGCCGCCCACCGGCGCAGCAGGCGCGGTGCTCACCTCGAAGATGCCGGGCGACGGGTCGCTCAGGATGGGCAGGTAAGTGATCGGCACCTTCCCGTCGAGGTACCTCCCGAAGACCCACCCGCCCTCGCCGGAGGGTAGGTGCACATTCACCCAATAGCCATCGGGCGTGCGCCCATCCATGATGACCCACTGCCCTGGGCTGAGCGTCTTGAGCGTCGGGAACGCCTCGCCCGCGCCGGCCCGGAAGTTGAGCCGCGCGCCGCGCACCGTGGCCGCGAAGGGGTCGTTGCGGAAGCTGTCGAGTGTTTCGGGCGCGTAGGCCGCCGCGTATACCGCCAGATTGATGAACTGGAAGTCGCTGCGGAGGCGGTGCGCCTCGACCCAGCCGCGTAGACCGCTGTCGAGGTAGACCTCAACCCACTTCGCATCGTATGAGCGCCACCCGCTGAGCGTGACCTGTTGGTCGAGCACCAGCACCGTCAGTATCTCGGTGCCGACCGAGTGCCAGGCATAGACCGGCGCCTCGGCCCACGACACGACCGCAGTCGGCAGGGTTTGCGCCGATGCGCTCGCAACCGGCCCCAAGACGGCCAGCGCAACCAAAGCAACTAAAACAAAACGTTTAGACATGATAGAACCTCCTACAACCTAAATGTGTGACCGTGATCCGGTCGGATAAATGACTGTTTCTGCCCTGACGTTTCAACATCAGGCTAAAGCCGCCCCCCTTTGCGGCGTAACTGGTTCATCCCCCCCACAGGCGGGGGCACAGCGGGGTTCAACCCCGGCTCCCTAGACCTACGCTTGCTGCGCACGCCTAAAGGCCGTCTCGATACCCTCGCGGCGGCACCACTGCAAGACCTGCAAATGCACCCGGCACATCTCGGCAGCCGGCGGGTTGAGCTGGTTTAGATGCACCATCTCATGGAAGGCCGCCTCTGCTGCGTCGCTGAGGAGCAGCGTGCTGTGTGCCTCGACCACGGCGCGGGCGGCTTCCCAGTCCGGCGCACTGATGTAGGCCCGAATCGCCGCCATGAGTTCCGGCGCCTCAGCCATCGTCGGATGCCTCAGCGCGCAGCTTTGCCAACGTCGCCCGGTCGCTTTCCAAAT
>CAZJBO010000049.1:0-11932 GCA_964544075.1 uncultured Anaerolineae bacterium | reverse complement strand
TTTTGTCACCTATGTTGTAATACGCCGCTGCAAAGTATAACGCGCACTCTTTTGACATGCACCCCGCCGCACGCTATGCTAGGCGCCATGAACAAAAAACACCTTGTGTCTATTATAATGCTTTGCCTCGGCACGCTCGTATGCGCGACTCTGCCGCTTTCCGCTGCCGCCCCGCTTGCACAAGCCACCCCCACGGCCACCACAACCCCGCCTTACAAGCCCACCCTTACCCCCAACGCCACACCTTACCCCTCGCCCACGCCGGACAACCGCCCCGGCCCTACCCCCGACGGCGCGTTGCGCAACGTGCGCGTGCCCATACTGATGTACCACTACGTCAGCGTGCCGCCCTCCGACGCCGACAATATCCGCATAAACCTCTCGGTGCCGCCGGACGAGTTCCGCCGACAGATGCAATATATGGCCGATAATGGATATCATACGGTCACGCTGGACGATGTGCTGTATGCCCTGGTGCAGGGAGAGACGCTCCCGCCCAAGTCGGTCGTGCTCAGCTTTGATGATGGTTATTTGGGGATGTATACCAACGTCTTCCCCATCTTGCAAGAGTTCGGCTTTGTGGGCACCTTCTTCTTGGTCACCGGCTGGATAGATGAGGAGAACCCACGATATATCAGTTGGGCACAGGCGCGCGAGATGGCCGAGGCCGGGATGCGCTTCGAGACGCACAGCAAGACTCACCCTGACCTAACAGGCAAGCCGTATGATTTCATCGTATACGAGATACTCGGCTCGATCGAAAGCATCGAGGCGCATACCGGGGTACGCCCACACTTCTTCTGCTACCCCGCCGGCGCATATGATGATTACCTCATCGGCCTGCTGCCCAGCTTTGAGCTGTGGGGCGCGGTCACCGTCGAGGCCGGCACGCGCCACTATAGCAATGCGCTCTACACTATGCGGCGCGTGCGCATCGCCAACGATACCGGCTTGCCGCAGTTCGCGGCTTTGTTGGAGTGGGGCGCGGAAGGCGACTAGATCAGCGGCGTGATTGTAGTGCTTTAATAAAGCGCTCGATACATTGTTTGCATATCACATAACAACACTAGAACATTAGTCGGGAAGTTGACAAACCTGACTCAAACACTATATAATATGCGCCAGCTTTTATCGGGGGAATCGCGCATCATATACCATACTCATAGGCGTCTTGTTACACCAATAGCTGGGGTTAAGCTCTGGAAGTGCATTCCAGGGGTAGTTGAGCGTGCTTCTCGAAAAACATTAGGCCGGACAAATACGCGGCGCTAAAGCAAGATGCTAACCCCATTTGCTTTGATGAAGGCCGTATTTTTGTTTGTGCCAACAAAATCTTATCCGCAGGGGGACAAGTAAAACTTATGGACTCACCAACCGTTGGTACCGAGACACAGCAAATGGATTTTGCCACCTTACTCGAGGAATCGTTCTCGTTCCGGAAGCCCGAACGCGGCGATCTTCTCACCGGCGAAATCCTCTCGATAGATAGCCAGGGCATCATCGTCGATGTCGGGCTAAAACGCGATGGCGTTGTCTCGCGCTATGACCTGGAGAAGCTCGGTGATGATGCGACCTTTAGCATCGGCCAAGAGATCATGGTCATGGTCATACACCCCGAAGACTACGAAGGGAACTTGGTTGTCTCGGTCGCACAGGCACGCCAGAGCAAGGACTGGACCAAAGCTCAAGACCTACTCGATAACAACGAGGTATGGGAAGGCACCATCACCGACGCTAACCGTGGTGGCTTGATCGTGCCCTTTGGCAATCTGCGGGGTTTCATCCCCGCCTCGCATGTTATGGACCTGCCACGCGGCCTAAACGAAGCCGAGCGCCAAGCCTACCTCGCCGGCATGGTCGGCAGCAACGCCGCCGTCAAGGTCATCGAGGTCAACCGCCGCCGCCGCCGCTTGGTGCTCTCGCAGCGCGAAGCACAGCGCGAACACCGCGAGAAGCGTAAAGAGAACCTTTTGGCCGAGCTGGTCGAAGGCGAGGTGCGCAAGGGCGTGGTCAGCGGGCTGCGTGACTTTGGCGCTTTCGTAGACCTGGGCGGGGCCGATGGTCTTATCCACATCTCCGAGCTTGCCTGGCACCGGGTACGCCACCCAAGCGAGGTGCTCAGCGTCGGCGACGAGATCGAAGTATATGTGCTGCGCCTAGACCGTGAAGGCAAACGCATCGGCCTCAGCCTCAAGCGTCTGCAGCCTAACCCCTGGCTCTTGGTTGACGACATCTACCACGTAGGTCAGTTGATCGATGGCGAAGTCTCGCGCGTGACCGATTTTGGTGCTTTCATAAGCATGGCGCCCGGCATCGAGGCATTGCTACACTCTAGCCAGATCAGCGACTCTTCACACGGTGACCCACGTGAGGTTGTGCGCGAAGGCGAAAACCTCGTGATGCGCATCATTAGCATCGAAAGCCACCGCCAACGTCTCGGCCTGAGCTTGAAGGAAGTCAACGACGAGGAACGCCAACGTTACTTGGCGGCAAAGGCCTCCGTCGAGGAAGCGCAAGCAGCCGGAGACGCCGAAGACACAACAGCAGCCGTCGAAGCGCCGCCGGAAGAGACACCGGTGGTCGAAGAAGCTGCCGAAGCGGTTGCAAATGTGGAAGCGCCCGCCGAGGAAACTGAAGTGACCGCCGAAGTGGAAGTCGTCGAGTCGGCAGAACTTGGCATGTAACCGGCGGTACTGTATAATATGCGGATGTGGCGGGGCCATGCCCCGCCATACCGTTAATAGGTATTTATTCACCCAAGTGGCTCGGCCCCCACAAAGAGCCGGGTGAACAGGTACATTAATATAACCGCCGCGCTGCGAGAGATAGGGGTTAATGGCTAAAAAAGAAGAAAAAATCGAGATGGAGGGCACCGTCATTGAAGCGTTGCCCAACACCATGTTTAAGGTCAAGCTGGACAACGGCCATGAGGTGCTTGCGTACCTGTCGGGTAAAATGCGCAAGTATTACATCCGTATTCTGCTTGGCGACCGGGTGAAGGTCGAAATCTCAGCATACGACCTAACTCGTGGACGGATCACCTATCGCTATCGCAAGGGAATGCAGCGGCAGAGTCAGGAATCTGTCACCTGAACCAAGCGGCGCACCGATAGACGCAATCTATACGGCGAGGCTCAACAGCCTCGCCGTATGATTCCACCCGCACGCCAACACAGAAAAGACATGCTACTCGCGTCTGCACACCAACCCTACCCAGTCGTTGATCTGCCGCGTCTCCACCAGCCCCAATCCGGCGCCCGCCAGCGCTGCCTTTACGTCCTCTGCCTGCTCTTCAATGATCCCTGCCGCGATCAGTATGCCGCCCGGCTTAACCACATCGCCCAGCCCTGCCCCGCAGAACCCGACAATCACCTTCGCCAAGATGTTCACCGCCACCAGGTCCCAGACGCGCCCCAGCGCCCGCGCTTCCGCCAGGCTGCCGCGTTCCGATATGACTGCCCCGCCCACGCCGTTCGCACGCGCGTTCTCATCGGCGGTCTGCACCGCCATATCGTCAATATCCAGCGCCAGCGCATCGCGTGCGCCCAGCTTCACCGCCGCGATTGATAGAATCCCCGACCCCGCGCCCAGGTCCAGCACCGTGTCCCCGTCCGTGACGTAATCCTCCAGCGCCACCAAGCAGAGCTGTGTGCTTGGGTGCGTGCCTGTGCCGAAGGCCATGCCGGGGTCTAGCGCGATTACTATATCGCCCGGCGTTGGGGTTGCCTCTTCCCAGCGCGGGCGAATCAGTATACGGTGTCCCACCCGCACCGGCTTATAATGCACCTTCCACGCCTCGGCCCAGTCTGTATCCTCGACCTCGCGATAGGTCGGTTGATGTGGCATCGGGTATAGACGGCTGAGGTGCCATAAGCCCTGCTCGATCCGCGCGCGGACGTTCTCTATCGCAGCGTCGAAAGGCAGGTATGCGCGCACTCTGAGCCGTGCCGCTGCGAGCTTCTCGTCCACTTCATCGGGCCAGGCGTCGAGGTCGGGCGCTGCCGTCTCGATGACTACCCCTTGCTGTGCATACTGTTGCAATAAGTCGGCGACGGCCTCCGCCGCTTCACCATCTACAGTCAACGAAACTTCTAGCCAGGTTGTCATCTTATCTTCCTTTGCGGGCCTCATCTCTGCACCCGATAGATTATAAACGCATCGCCTTTGCGCAAGTGTGCATCTGGGTAAATCATCTCACCGCCCGGCAAGATGCTTTGCAAAATTGGCTCGGCTTCTTGTGCTATCCTCGGTGAGATTAACAGAACATGCTCACCCGGCGGCAGGTTCTCGAAGATTCCCCAATTAAGGCCCTCGTACCGACGGTACCCCACCGTGCGGTCATAGCTTATGTACCCGATCGTCTCTTGAGCATACAAGTCTATCTCGTCTGCGTTGATGATGTATGCCGGCACTCCCGGCGGCAGATCGCGGATATACTGTGCCATCGCGTAAATCTGCCAGAAGCGCGGGTGGAAGCTGTCCAGTAGCACATCTAGATGTGCGTCGAAATAATATACCGAGCTTCCCGCCGCCAGCAAACCGGCCAGACCCAGCGCCATCAAGTTCGACCGGCGCTGCCCGACGGCGATAAAGCGCAAGCCCTGCACCAGCCCCAGCGCCAATAGGATCACAAGCGCCGGTATTGCTACCAGATAGCGCGTGTAGTGTGGTGGGGCAAACATCAGCGCGCCGCCCAGCAGCGACGTGCTGCCGGTCAGCAGCAACAACAAAAGCTCGGCACGCCGCCGCCAGCGCCACAGCGCCCCAAACACGCCCAGTAGGAAGGGTACCGCTGCCACCGGCAAGAACATTGCCGCCTTTCCGCCATAATAGCCCGAAAGGTCGCGTCGGTACGTGTATGCCAGAAACGCCCCTTCGATCTGCTTGCCCACATATTGGCCAAAATCGGCGCGCTCGTCTTCCCAGACTTGGCGCAGTTGTGAGCGTCCGCCCAGATCATCGCGCGGCGTGAGGATGCTCACCGCGTTGGGGCGGCGGCTCAGAGGTTTGCCGTTGACATGGAGCCAATAGTTCGCCGGCAGCGTGACCAAGAATGCCGCCGCTGCCGTCACGAGTAGCCCGCGCCAATGTTTGCGCATCTCTTGTCGGTACAGCAGCGCCAACAATAGTACATAGGCCGTCAGCAGCAGAGGGTACAGCCTTGCCCCTACGTAAAAGTATTGGCTTATCCCCAACGCCAACCCCGACAGCACATAGCTCAGCCGGTGCCCCTGCCGAAAGGCGCGCAATAAGAAGGCCAGCGCCAGCGCGCCGCACAGTGGATCGACGATGTTGTTAAGCGCAATTCGGCTGAAGTGCACATGCACACTCCACCCGGTCAGGAACACCGCCGCTGTCGCTGCAACCCAGCGGTCGAACATCTCGCGTGCCAGAAGGTAAACCGCCGGGATGGTGGCAACGCCGCACAAGGCCGAAAACATCCGTATTGCGGTTAGGCTGTGGCCCATCACGGTGACAAACGGTGCCAACGCCGCCGAGTAGAGCCAGGGATGTGAGAGGTGCGCGGGAGCAAAGAGTATCCGTTTGTTGCCGAACAAAGATGCTGCCTGCCGTGCGAACGATGCTTCGTCGCCGAACACCAGCGGGATTGTTGTCTCCAGCGCCATCAGCCGCAGCGCCAGCCCTACGGCAATACAGGTCAGCACCAACAGCCAGTCAAGCCGGTGAGTCTGCCGGTCACGGCGTGCGGCCCGGCCCAGCGCGACAAAATCTGCCCAGGGTACGGTGCCTGCCACAAACAGCCCTATCGATGCCCCCCATAAGGCCATCTGCTCGGCATAGCTCGTGCTGCTCTCCGCCGGGATGAGTTCCCACGGTCCCAGCTTTATGCCGGTTAGCAGGTTCGGACTCACGCGCTCGCTCAGCCAGAACCCTACCCAAAATGCCAACCCTACCAACATCCGGTGGGTTGTTGGTGAGGAGACAACGGTGTCACCGCGTGCCCATACCTCCGGCGTGCCCACGAAGCGCCGTGCTCGCCATGCCCACCAGAGACAGGGCGCGCCCATTGCGACCAAGATCAGAGCAGGGGGGAGGCCGTCAGGGGGTTGCGATGTGCGCCACAGCATCCATTGCCCGATCGCGATCAACCCAAGCGCCAGAGCCGCCGCGCAGCCGGGCCGTGTTAGATGCCGTCGCCACGCTGACAACGCGCATTTTCTGCGCACCCCGTACTTGTAGGCTATCATCAGCAGGGGGAATAACAACAAGACTGCCAAGATGAGCCGATGTTGTAGTATTACATTATTCATGGTTAGGGCGGCGCCTCTTTGCGGTCTTGAGTCTCGGTGTCGCTTTGCACTACAACCTCGTATGTGGGGTATGCCAGCCCACCGCGCAGTACATATGGGGGTGGTTTCAATGTTCCGTCTGGCAGCCTCTCTTGTAATAGGAACAGGTCCTCTATCTGTTTTGGCGCGACGAAGAACACATGGGGACCCGGTTCCGGCGTCTCGATAAATCCCCACTCGACCGGCGACTCTGGGTGGTGGATAACTACCCGGTCTCCGTCGAAGTAGTGTATCACACTGCGTCCATGCATATGTACATCGCCGATGATATGCACGTGTGCTTCCGGGTCTAGCTGCATGATGCGCAGTCGGATGTCTTGTATCTCCCAGGTATCCGGCTTCATGTTGTCCATCAAGTCTTCGAGGTGGCGGACGAAGTAATAACGCACCCCCGCAAACGCCAGTATTGCCACTGCGCTCAACACAAGCCAGTCAAGCCAGCGCTGCCGCCCCAGCCGAGGCGCGATGCGGCGGGCGAGGTAGTCTGTGGTGCGCACCACGCCCAGCCCTACCAGCACTGCCAGCGCCGGTGTCGCAACTATATAGCGGGCATAGCCCGGTGTCTTGCGCATCATCGCCCCGCCGAGCAGCGCCGTCAACAACACCCAGGCCAGTAGCAAACCTTCCGCCGGGCGCCACCATCGCCACGCTGCCCACATCACCCCTAGCAGGAACAGTACTGCCGCAGCCGGTAGGAGCATTGCGGTGTGCCCGGCGTAGAAGTGAAACCGGTCTGGTGTGTGGATGTAGCCTAAGAGGGATTGCCGGAGTTGGCTCGATAGGAACTTCCCGACTTCACCGCTGGCTATCGCCGACTCTAGCAGCGAGTCGCCTTGTGTTGCCGCGATGATGCTGGTCAGCCGGGCACGATAGATCAGCGGGAGGTGGGTTCGGTACAGATAGGAGAAGGTCGGCCACACTGTAATCGCTGTTGCCGCAAGCATAATGAGCAGCCCGCGTCCACGCGCCCGCAGAATGTCGCGCCGGAGCACGGCCAAGTATAACAACAGCCCCACCATCAACACTAAGAACAGCCGCCCCCCCGAATAGAAATGCTGGCTAAGCGCCAGCGCCACCCCCGCCAGCGCGAACGCCAGGCGGCTGTCTCTGCGCAGCCCATGCCAGAGGAGCGTGAAGCACAAAACGCCGAACAGCGGGTCGATGATGTTGTTGATCCCGATGCGGCTGAAATGGATGTGCACCGGGTAGCCTGCCAGGAAGAGCGCCGCCACTGCCGCTACACGTCGGTTGAACATCACGCGCGCCATGCCGTAGACTGCCGGCACGGTCAGGGTGCCGACAAGCGCCGGTATGATGCGTACTGCCAGGAGCGTGCGGCCTAACATGCTGATGAAAGGTGCTTGTATCACAGGGAACAGCCAGGGGTGCCCCTGGTGTCCGGGCATGAACACAGAGACGTGCCCGCCCCGGCTAACGCGCAGCGCATCAACGGCGAAGGGCGCTTCGTCGCCAAAGAGCACCGGTAGTGCGCTCCCCAGGCGCATGAAGCGCACAAACAGCGCCCAGATGACCACAACGAGCAAAAAAAGCCATTCTTCCGGGTTTTGGCGTCTGCGGGTGGCCGCGTTATGTGCACCGGACCGCGCTGCGCCTATTACGAACAAGCCCACGCCCAGGCTCCAGAGCGCCATCTCCTCGATATTTGAAAGCCGCCCGTCCCCTATCCGGTTGGAGAGTGCGAGGATCAGTACCCAGCCTGCCGGCATCAAGAGCTGACCCATGTCTCGCGCTGTGCCCGCAGCATTGGCCGTCTGGGTCATGCTCCGGTTCGGCAGGTAAGGAGGGCGTATGAGGAGCGCCGCAGCGAAGCAGAACACCGCCACGCCTAAGAACGGTAGACCGTCCCAGGCAGATAAGTTTGGGCGGCCCAAGCACGCCATCGCGCGCGCGGTCGCCCAGAGCGCGATGACCATCGATGCCAGCGCCAACCGTCGTCGGTCCGGTGGGTGCATCCGGGCGCGCACGCCAAACACGATCAGCGGGGCGGCGATCAGACCCGCAGGACATAACATCAAGAACACCAGGATTTTTGCTTCTTCAGACGTGGTCATGCCTCGTTTGGGATTGTTCCGGGACGTGCTTAGTCCTTTTTGTGCTTCCCCGCATAGAACCCGCTCACCCAACGCAGTGCATCCACCACAGATTGTGGTGCGACTTTGCCTTGTATGACTTGCTTGGAGATGTCCGCGCCGAGGAAGGTCGTGCTGCCCCCGGTCCGCGCCATCTCGGTGAGGATGCGCGCCAGGGTTTGACAATCGCGCGCGAGGCTCTTCTGTATCTTGCGCCGCTCGATGACGCGCACGTTTTCCCAACGGCTGTCGATCTCGCCGTGGAGCGCGGTTAAGTCGAAGGCGGGAGGCTTATCCACCGGGAAGGCCGCGAGCAGGTCGGCCAGCAGGTGTGCGGCAGAGTCGATCTCACGGTAGACCACAGGGGCCGAGCGGTTGCCGAAGGGGTGTTGTAAGGCGTTGTTATCTATTTCCTGCTCTTTATGCTCGCCTTCGGCGAAGTATCCGCCGAGCCAGTATAGCAAGCCGATACCGGAGCGTGGCACGGCTTGGTTCGCGATGAGCGACTCTTTGGTGTTGTCCTTGTTGTGGGCACGGCCCAGCTGTTCGATGTAATCGGCGAGCGCCATTGCCTGTGCGGATAGCTTGGCGACATCGCGTTTCGAGAGCCGCCCGGTCAGGGCGCGGGTTTCTTTGGTGAGCAGTTTGGGGCCGGGCGGGGGGTTATATTCAAAGGAGGCCAGAAAATCTCCGAAGAGGCCGACGGCCTCTCTGACCTGCTTGGCAAGAGTGCGTAGGTCGCGCGTTTCGAAGACCGGGCGCAGCACAAGCATCGCTTCGAGCGCGTTGCGCTCACGCCGGGTGCGCTTGCTCTTAAAGAGACGCAGCAGCTTTACGGCTTGTTCTGCGGGGATGCGGCGTGCATAGACGCGCAGCAGCTCGATCGCAGTATCGCGGATTCCGGGGTCTTTGGCGAGCAGGGGCCATACCCGGCGCAGAACGGGCGCGGCTTGCGATGCATCTTCGGGCAGATAGTCGAACAAGGGTTTGGCGACGCGCACCAAATCGTCCTTCTTGCCGCTGTCGGCCACATAGCGGAACAGCTCTACGGTGAAGGGGAAGCCAAGCGTGACCGCCAGCTCTGCGCGGTCATCCATCTGGGCCAGCAGCACCTCGACGGCATAGGCAGTGGCGGGCGACCAATCGTGAGCGTGCAGTGTGCTGCGATATGCCAGCGCGAGGCCGTGGCGGTCGATGTCGCCGAAGCTCTCCAGCGCCTTCAACGCGGCGATGGCTTGTTCGGCGCTCACCGGCGTGACCTGGAACAAGGCGCGCAGCAGTTGGCGGAACTCGTCGCGGCGGAGCGCGCCGAAGAGTTTGTGTTGATAGCTCGCGAGCAGCTCTGCAAGGTCGTCGGGGCGGTCGAGCAAGAACATGATCTGCGCCAACAGCAGCGGGCCGGGTTCGGGCAGCGTGGTGAGTTCTTCCGAGCGCACCAACGCCGAAACGGTTTGTCGCAGAATCTCGGCAAAGCGTCCGGCGTACGGTGATTGTGCAAGCTGGCGCAGTGCTTCAAGGGCCGGTACATCCACCAGCTCTTGACGCTTTACCGCCATAGCATTCTCGGCGAGGCGCGCCAAAACAACTACGCCGCGCTCGCCCAGCGCTTTACCGGCGCGCAGCAGAACGCCGCGCCCGCTGCCTTCGATGGGTTTATCGGGGTCGAGGTAAGTCAACGCGGTTTGCACCGGGGCGGGCAGCTGGTTGACGAAAGCGTCGTCGGCGATCAATACATCGAATTCGCGCGCCTCCAGGTGGTGGGCTGCCAAGCGCAACACGGCGCGGGCGATCCGGCTGTTCTTGCGGGCGAAGGGGAGACCGGCAAGCAGAATCTTCGACATAAACGGCTCTAGCTCAAACTTGGCCGGGGCATGTTCTAGTTCGGTCAAGAGCGTTGCGACGCCCCGGATGTCGTCGGCCTTCACCAGTGTCTGTTGATAAGCCAGAGAGACGGCGCCGAAGATGCGCGGCCAGGCTTCGAGCAGGTCGGGGGCTTTGTCGAGCCAGCGCTTGAGTAGGTGATAGGCAGCGCCTGCCTGTCCCTCTGGGAGGGACTGTTCTAGCTGTGCGAACATGGCGGTCGCCAGCCCACGGTCTTCTTGGATCAGAGGGATGAGCACATCGGCAGGTTCGGGTTCGTCGAGCGCAAGCGTTACCCGCAGCAGATACCCGGCATAGCCCGCGCGTATCTCTGGCGGCAGGGTGGGGTCGGTTTCGAGCAGATTGAAGACGTCATCCCGGTAGAGGGGTTGGCCCTCGGCCAATGCGGTGTCCATAGTGGCGCGGCGCGCGACTCTTGCCAGCGCCTCGGTTAGCGTATGGCTTGCCATGTGGTGTCGGGTGGTATCGGCGAGCGCGACCAGGCGTTTGCTAAACCCGATGGGGTTGAGCTGTATTTGGCCGACCGCGAAGCTGCTATAGGGGTCGTGGGGTGGGGATGTGGTCAGGACGCCCTGTTCCCAGTCGAACACTTGGTGTCCATCGGGCGGCACCGCGCCTCTGGTGAGGAATTTAACTTGTGCGGGACCGGGCCGTCCTGTGCTGACGTGTGTGGCGAGGGTGACCCACGCGCGGGCCGGTGTGGGTAGGAGGGCAAGCAGCCCCCGGAAGAATTGGATGCGAGTCTTCAGCGGGGCGTTGCAGTTGACGACTGCGAGTGCTTCGCCCTGCACGATGCTTGCCAACAGCCCGCGCACGGTGCGGGTGTCGTTTTGGCAGCGGGTGAGGAGGGAGGTGAAGGCGCGCATCTGCTGTTTGATGGTGGGGGGGGAGGGGGTGGGGAAGCTGTAGGGGGGGAGTTCGGCGGTTGGGGCAGAGAAGGTGGGCACATCCTGTGCGATGAGTTTAAGCAAGATTTCGGTGTTTGTGCCCGGCACATCAAGGACGTGTTCGGGCAGCAGCAGGTAGTGAACGGTGGGGATGTTGCTTACCCCGCTTTCAGACCGGTCGCGCCGGGCGTGGGCGAGGATGCGCCCGACGGTATGCCCACGGAAGATGCCCACTGTATCAGAGTCGGTGCCGCTGATGTCATCGGTGCCGAAGGGCTGGATGGGGGCTAGCTTGAGGCACTCTTTCCAGATGTCCTCCCCCGCGCCCGGAGAATGTGCAACTAGCCGTGGCTTACCGACCGGTCGGCCTGCCTCAACCAGGTAGCTGTGATAAAGGTGTTCCAGGTTGACGGATTCTATCGGTTTACTTCCCACGTTTCTATTCCCCTTGCTTACGTTTTAACCTTAGCTTGTTCGCTTTCCCGACGCAAGCCGAGGTGTTGCTTGAGTGAATATGGAGCAAGTATTAATACATTATAGCCTAATGGGGACAGAGGGGTAGCTTGGGCATTATGCCGTCGGGCGCATTAGCGCCCTGAACATTTGTTCGATATAATAAGGGCATGAATATACGATCCACGCCTACCGCTGTCGAAAAACTCGCTCTGCTCGGCGATGCGGCCCGCTATGAGCCGGTCGGCGACGCGCCGCGCACCGAGCAGCTGCTTGATGCCGACGGATTGTTGTCTTGCATCTCGAATGT
>CAZJBO010000048.1:0-11968 GCA_964544075.1 uncultured Anaerolineae bacterium | reverse complement strand
CTGTTGGTCTACGGCGGCTATAGCACCGAGGTCAACGACGCCGAAAGCGCACTACACGCGCTGGCGAACGGCGCATACGACGGTACCGCCGCCGAGGATATGCCCAGCACCTTCCGCTATGTAGAGGATGTCACCTGGATCGCATCGCTCGGCATCCACTACAAGCTCGGTGTCGATGGCATCAGCGCACCGATGGTGCTGCTGACGGCGCTGGTGGGCTTCACAGGCGTCTTGATAAGCTGGCGCATGGGCGACGAGGACGAGAAAGAGGGCAAGCCCGCGCGCACGCGCGAGTTCATGGCCTTCTTCATGCTGCTGGTAAGCGGCGTCTTCGGCGTCTTCGTATCGCTGGACCTGTTCACACTCTTCTTCTTCTACGAGTTCGCCATCTTCCCCATGTACCTCATGATCGTAACCTGGGGCTGGAAGCAAACCCGTGTTTACGCTTCGATGAAGCTGACGCTCTACATCCTCATCGGCAGCATGGTTGCCCTGGTGGGCGTGCTGGTGATGTATGTGGTGGCGGGCCAGTTCTTCACGGCAAACCCCGACCTCCTGGCCGAAGGCGTACCAGCCTATAGCTTCGACTTTGAGCACATCCAGAAGGCCGCACTGCTCGGCGCGTTCAGCGTGGACGGCTACGGCGGCATCGACGGCATGAGCCTGGCGAAGTTCTGGTTCCCCTTTGTCTTCATCGGTTTTGGGGTGCTCGCGGGCGTCTTCCCCTTCCACAACTGGTCGCCCGACGGCCATGTGGCCGCCCCCACCGCCGTCTCGATGATCCACGCCGGCGTGTTGATGAAGCTGGGCGCTTATGCCGCGCTACGGGTGGGGGTACAGCTCCTCCCAGACGGCGCAAAGGTGCACCTCCCGTGGATCATACTGCTCACGCTGGTCAACGTAGTATACGGCGCGTTCATCGCCTTCCGACAGCGCGACTTCAAATACGTCATCGGCTTCAGCAGCGTAAGCCATATGGGGCTGGTAAGCATGGGCTTTGCCACCATGAACGTAGTCGGCATGACCGGCGCCGGCCTCCAAATGTTCAGCCACGGCGCGATGACGGCGCTCTTCTTTGCCTGTGTCGGCATGGTGTATGACAGAGCACATACCCGCGACATCCCCAGCCTGGGCGGGATGGCACAGAAGATGCCCCTGGTCGCGCTGGCATTCATCGTCGGCGGCCTGGTCAGCATGGGGATGCCCGGCTTTAGCGGCTTTGTCGCCGAGCTGCCCATATACCTGGGCCTGTGGAACGGCGGCGGCGCCGAAGCTGCGCTGCAGATCGGGAACACCGCGATCGCTACCACACGCTACTACCCAATAATCGCAATCGTCGGCGTGGTGAGCATCGTCATCACGGCAGCATACATCATGCGTGTCGTGCAATTAGTCTTCTTTGGCAAGTTTGACGCGAACAAGTACCCTGAGGTTGGGGATGTGACCCGCATCGACAAAACGGCATTGTTCATGCTGGTGGGAGCGCTCATCATCCTGGGCGTGCAGCCGGCAGTGATGGCCCCCATGATCCAGGCAAGCGTCGCGCCGATTGTCGCCGCGCTGGGAGGGATGTAAGTTGACATTCGAAACGATTGACGCGCTGGCAAGTCTACAATCCGTTCTGGCCGAGGCGTTGCTGCTGGTCTTGGCGATCGTGGTGCTGGCGTTGGATATAACCTGGCGAAAATCCCGCCGCCACGAGATCGCATTCGTGGCAGGCGTGGGCATGTTGTTCATCTTGCTGGCAACCCTGATCTTGGCGCCGGTGCCCGATGGCAGCCTGGAGGAACAGCTCTTCTTGGGCGGCATGGTCCGGCACGACACCCTATCACAAGTCTTCCATGCCATGATCCTGCTCGCCGGCGCGATCACCTGCTTCATCGCCTCCGACGCCCCCACGGTCGGGCGGCGCGGCGACTTCTACGCCATAATCATCTCGGCCACGCTGGGCATGTGCCTGATGAGTTCCGCCGCCGACCTGATTATGGTCTTCGTGGCGATGGAAACCACCAGCATCTCGCTTTACATCCTGGCAGGCTTCTTACGCAATAACGCCAAGAGCGCCGAGGCCGGCTTGAAATACCTCCTCTTCGGCTCCTTCGCCTCGGCGATCATGCTCTACGGCCTAAGCCTGCTCTACGGCCTAACCGGGGATACCAACCTCTACACACTCGCGCCCTACCTCTCCAACGGTGCGCTCGCGCCAGAAGTCATCATGGTCGCAATCGTCATGATCGTGGTCGGGTTCGGCTTCAAAATCGCAGCAGTGCCCTTCCACTTCTGGACCCCCGACGTATACGAGGGCGCGCCCACCCCGGTGACCGCGTTCCTCTCGGTGGGGAGCAAGGCGGCGAGCTTTGCCCTGCTACTGCGCTTCTTCTTGGCCGTCTTCCCCGGCTATATGGACTATTGGGCACAGATGGCGGCGGGGCTGGCCGTGCTCACAATGACGCTGGGCAACATCTTGGCGCTGGTACAACACAACATCAAACGCATGTTGGCCTACAGCAGCATCGCACAAGCCGGGTATGTGCTGGTCGGCGTGGCAGCGACAACGGCAAAGGACAATCAGGGTCTCGCAGCCGTGGCGTTCTACATGTTCTTGTATGTGCTCACCAACCTGACCGCCTTCACCGTCATCATCTTGGTCGAGCGTGCCGTGGGCAGTGCCGAGATCAAAGACCTCGCCGGGCTGCACTGGCGCGCGCCACGCTTGGCCCTTGTGATGTTCTTCGCGCTCCTGAGCCTGGGCGGGATACCGCCGATGGCCGGGTTCGCCGGCAAGTTCTTCTTGTTCACGGCAGCGATGCACGCCGGGCTGGGCTGGCTGGTTGCAATCGGCGTACTAAACGCGATCGTGAGCCTATACTATTACCTAACTGTGGCGAAGGTCATGTATGTTGACGCGCCAATACACCCAGAGACCCCCATCCCGGTCTCGCGGCCCTATATCTTCTCTCTAACCGTAAGCGTGGTGGGGATAATATTGTTGGGTACGTTGTTCGTCGATCCCTTCCTGGAATGGTCGGCAGCAGCCGCCGCCGCATTGGGACTATTTTGACGTATCGCGTATAATCTAGCCAACTTAACCTTTTAACGAGCATAACAGCGCCGATGAGCAATAAACCACCCATCGACCGGAGCATGTCGCAAAGCCTGGCACTAAGCATAGTCGCCGGGCAAGCCGGTTGTACGATGGTATTATTGCTGCTGGCAGGCTTGATCGCCGGCATATGGACCGACAGCTTGCTCGGCACCCACCCCTTGTTTACGCTCGTCCTCATGCTGACAGGAATCATAATCGGCCCGTTCGCCGCCATAAAAATGGTTCTAAGCGCTCCGCACGCGCCCCCAACCGGGCAGGCCACGGTGACAGAGACCAACGACTCTGCTCCTATAAACCACACAAAGGAGGATAGCCTTTGAGCAAAGGACAACGCGGATCCCTTATCTTCGTATGCGCTCTTGCGGCGGCAATCATCTTCTGCGGCGTAATTCCGCTGGGGATATTGCCGAAAAACCTGGGGCTGGGTATGGCCTTGCCGGTGATCCAACTGCCGGGCGAAGTGCTCATCGGCACCGAAGAAGCACCGACGCTGACCAATACCCTGCTCGCAACCCTAATCACCGACGTGCTTGTGCTAACGCTCATCTTCTCGGCAGGCCGAAACCTCAAAGATGTGCCGGGCCGGTTACAAAACTTGTTCGAAATCATCGTAGAGGCGCTTATGAGTCTGGCGCGCTCGGTGGCCGGCGACCAAGCAAACCACCTCTTCCCCATGATGGCAACACTCTTCATCTTCATCCTCGTGGCAAACTGGATGGGAATGGTGCCGGGTGTCGATAGTGTCGGCATCATGCACTGCGCCAAGCCGGGTATGACCGGGTATGACCGTCAGGGCGTGCTGCTAGATGTGCGAGAGCCGATGGGCGGCGACGGTCAAGTCGCGACCGAAGCCGACTATCATGCATGTGAGGCGCTCCTACAAGGCGACGCGGCAGACGCGGCGCATGAAGATGCAAACGCAGATACAGCCGAAGCTGCCACCGAAGACACAACGCATGAAGCCACAGCCGGAACCCCTCTCTACGTCGTGACACCCTACCTCCGCGCGGCGGCTACCGACCTCAACTTTACCTTCGGGCTTGCCATCATCGTAATGATCGCCGTGCAATACTACGGCGTCAAAGCGCTGGGCGTGAGCTACTTCAGCAAATTCATAAACGTCTTCGCGCTGGGCGACCTGCACAAGAAACCAATGGGAGTGGTAGACTTCTTAGTAGGCATCATCGAGATCATGTCGGAGTTCGGCAAGGTTGTCTCGTTGGCCTTTCGGTTGTTTGGCAATATCTTCGCCGGACAGCTTCTGCTGTTCATTATGGCGTTCTTGCTCGCTTGGATTCTGCCGGTCGCCGTCTATGGCCTCGAAATGTTCGTCGGCGCGATCCAGGCCTTCGTCTTTGCCATGCTATTCCTGGTGTTTAGCGCAGACGCGATGGTAAACCACCACGAGGATGACGAACACCACTAAAATCAGTTTCTCATAGCCATTTAGCTACCTTAGTTAGAAAGAGGTTCTCCATGACAGATGCAGGTTTGATTGCAATCGGCGCAGGGCTGGCCGCGATCGGTATGATCGGTCCGGGAATTGGCATCGGGTTGTTGGTACAAGGCGCCGTGAACGCCATCGGGCGCAACCCAGACGCCGCCGGGACAATTCAGACCAACATGATCTTAGGTATCGTCTTCGCCGAGGCGGTTGCGATTTATGCCCTGGTAGTCGCACTGATTCTACTCTTCGTATTCGGCAGTTGACACAAACAAACAACGGAGGTTGAACAGTGGAAGCGCTAGGAATCAATGGCGGTTTTTTAATCGCGCAGATCGTCAATTTTCTCCTCATCTTCGCGCTGGTCTCGCTGGTATGGAAGAACGCGCTCCGGTTTCTCGATAAGCGCAGCGCAACAATCGCCGAGGGGCTAGAAAACGCGCGCAAAGCTGAAGAGAAGCTGGCGCACGCCCAAGCCGACTACGACGCCAAGCTCGCAGAAGCCGAGACCCAAGCACGCCACAAAATCACCGAAGCGGTCACACGCGCCGACGAGATCGCAGGCGCCATCCGAGCTAAGGCCGAAGCCGAAGCGCAACACATCCGCGAGCGTGCCCGTGAGGATGCCGAAGCCGAACGTAACCTTATCCTTGCGGATATGCGCGGGCAGGTGGCAGCGCTGGCTATGGCAGCAGCGCACAAGCTGGTGGGCGAAGCGCTCGACGAACAACGACAGCGCGCGCTCGTGTCCGAGTTCTTCTCAAAGGTGCCTGCCGAGGTGACCAGCGTCGGCGCAGACGTGCTCGTCGAGGTGACCAGCGCGCTCCCGCTCACCGACGCCGAGAAGAAAAAGGCCCAAGAGACCATAGGCGCAAGCGACGTCACCTTCAAGGTAGACCCCAGCATCCTCGGTGGCTTGGTCGTGCAGGCCGGCGACCGGGTTGTCGATGGCAGCTATCTGGGCCAACTGCGCGAGATGGGGCAGCACTTGCAATAACCCCAATCGCACGCTCGACACCCTCATAGACACACACAGCCTTCCCCCGGCGTACGTTCGCTCGCGCCTGGGGAGGCGTTTTGTGTGCTCAGCCTGAGATAGGCTGAAAGCGCGCCGTCGGCTGCGCCGACCATGTCAGAGTCGCGCGCGATTCGGGTTCAAGGTCGGCTTTACACATGTTTCATAATAAAAACTCCCACACACATCCATCAAGGAGAATCCATATGAAGTACCGTACATACCTGATGTTTGCATTAGTCCTTATATCATGCAGTGCCCCCCTTGTCTCGGCCCAAGAAGAAGGCATCTCTTACGGCGATACCATCACAGAGCAGATCAAGGAATGGGGCGAAACGTTCACCTACACCTTTGAGGGCAGCGCAGGCGACCTTGTGCTCATCACAATGAACAAGGCCAGATACGGCGAACTCGACCCATACCTCACCCTGCTCGACCCCGAAGGCGTAGAACTGGCGGCCAACGACGACGGCGGCTTCGGCTACGACGCGCTGATCGTCACCGAACTGCCCACCGATGGGGAATACTCGATCCTTGCCGACACCGGTTTAGAAAGCGTCGGGATATACACACTGTCGCTTAACCTGGCGAATCAGCTCACGGAGGGCGTGCCGGTGACCGCAGAAGAGCTGGCATGGGGCACGCATACGGCAATATACCTCATCAAGATTGAGGACAAAGCCGACGCGCTGGTCACCCTATCCGTCGTGCCCCTAGACGAAGACCTCGTCCCCTCGATCGAGGTCTATACCCACGATGGCGAGTCACTGATCGCTTCCGGCGCAGGGGTCGGGCTGCACAGCTTCTCGTTCATGCTGCCCGGCGATGCCTTCTACGTCGTCAAGGTCGGCAACAACGACTTCTTCTCCACCGGCGACATCGAGGTCACGCTCATACAAGAGTAGAGCGCTCACACACACCACGTACCGGAAGATGCAGGACAAATGCAACCCCCACACATGCTTGCACGTAGTTGAGAATCAGAAGCATCTTTAGCGAAACAAGGAGCAACCCATGTTCGACGATGACGATTTTGGATGTATCGGGGGAATCTTGCGCATGTTGTTCTTGGCATGGATTTTCGACTGGCTGCAAGATAACTTTGGCTTTGGACGCGGCTTGTCCGGCTGTGGCTGCGGCGTTATCCTCGTGGTGCTATTCCTCTTGATGTCTTGCAGCATATGCTGCCGGACCAATTGGCTATCATCCTTTGCGCTTGTGCCCTAAAACCGAGGGAGACGATCCTGTGCAGTTTTACCAAATGATCGATACCGCGCCGGGGCTGGTCACACCGCCCACCCAAGATGCAGACATCACAGCGCCTGTGGTCGAGGATAACCGGCAGGTTGCGCCGGGCGGTCTCTTCGTCGCCCGGCGCGGCGCGGCGGTAGACGGCCATGAATTCATCGCGGCGGCGCTGGCAGCAGGCGCGGCAGCGGTCGTGGGCGAACTCCCACCCGGCGCGGTGGATACCGGCGGACGGCCATATGCCCAAGTGCGCAGCGGGCAGGCCGCGCTAGCCTGGCTCTGCGCGGCATACCACGGCTTCCCTGCACACGACCTGGTCATGGTCGGCGTAACCGGCACCGACGGCAAAACCACCACCACCCACTTGATCCACCACATTTTGCAGACCGCCGGTATCAAGGCCGGTATGATCTCCACCCTCAAAGCCAGCCTCGGCAAGGCAGAGGCGCCCACCGGCTTACACGTCACCACACCCACCGCCCCACAAGTCCAAGCATACCTGGCGCAGATGGTGCGCGCCGGGTTAAGCCACTGCGTACTAGAGACAACCAGCCACGGCTTGGCACAAAGGCGTGTCGATGCCTGTGCTTTCGACGTGGCAGTGCTGACCAATATCACACACGAACACCTCGACTTCCACGGGGACTGGGAGGCTTACCGCAACGCCAAAGCGCGCTTGTTCCGCATGTTGGGCACGGCGGCGCGCAAACCCGGCGTGGATAAATGGGCCATACTCAACCGAGATGATACAGCATGGCGACATTTCCTCGACGTGTCGGGCCACGAGCGCGCCTTTACCTACAGCGCCGCCGGCGACAGCCGCGCCGATATGTGGGCAGCCGACGTACATATCGAACCTGACCGCACTCGGTTTGTTGGGTTGAGCATCGCCGGGAGCGTGGCGTTCGAGACGCGCTTGGTGGGCAGGTTCAACGTGGCGAACATCCTTGCAGCGGCAGGAGCCACACGCGCGCTGGACATCGACCCGCTGGTGATACGGCGCGCCATCGCCTCGGCCCCGCCGGTGCCCGGACGCATGGAGCGCATCGACGCCGGGCAAGACTTCTTGGCGCTAGTAGACTTCGCGCACACGCCCAATGCGCTGCGGCGCGCGCTTGAGGCAGCGCGGCGCATGACCGCACCGGGCGGACGGGTGATCGTGGTCTTCGGCAGCGCGGGGCAACGCGACCGGGCCAAACGCCGCTTAATGGCCGAGGTCGGCGCAGAGCTGGCCGATATGACCGTGCTCACAGCAGAAGACCCCCGCACCGAATCCCTAGAAGACATCCTGGCAGAGATGGCCGCCGGCTGTGCTGCCCAGGGAGGCGTGGAGGGCGAGACCTTCTGGCGCACTCCGGACCGAGGGGAAGCGCTCATGTTTGCCTGTTCGATGGCACGCGCCGGTGATGTGGTCATCGGCTGTGGCAAGGGCCACGAACAATCTATGTGTTTTGGCAATGTGGAGTATCCGTGGGACGACCGGGATGCAATGCGTGCGGCACTGCAAGGGCGCGCGCTCCAGACCCTACCTACCGCAAGCGGGCGGGCTAACTAACGCCCGCCCGCCCCTACCGTATGTTCACCTGCTCTCTGTGGGGGATCAAAGCTCCAGGTGAATAAATTCCCCCCACCACCAACGCTACGACTGTGACAGAAGGGCGTGGTACTGAGTACCACGCCCTTATCATGTTAGCGGTAAAACGGTGTGTTGTCGCTCTCTGTATCGTGGCCGCCCTTCTGTGCGCCGGGGGTGCGCGGGCCGACGATATACGGCTGCGTCAGGCTAAAGGCGCGCGTGCTATAGCCATAGCGGGGCCGGGCTTGCGGCTTGGGCGCGGGGCGCGTATATCCCCGCTGCTGCGGACCGGGCCGGTATGCGCCGGAGCCATCCGCGCCGACATCCTCGTAAGTCAACTCCTCATCATCGCCAGTCGATGCCGCGTGGCCCGTCGCACGGCGCGGCTGGTTGCGCGGCGCTTGGGGACGGCTGGTGTAGCGCAGGGGGGGACGCTGTGCACTGCTGCTGCGCGAATTGGTCCGGCGACCGGCGGGAAGTTGCTTACCGACCGGGGCCGACGCGCCAAGACTAAACAAACGCTCTCCGGCAACCCCAAAGGTGCCGATGATGAGGATGCGGGTCAGCCACACGAGGCAGGCCACAAAGACCGGTACGACGGCGAGCAGCTGCTGGCGGTTGATTACCTCGTTGCCAAGCGGACGGTTAACCAGGGCATTGGTGACGGCCCACCAAGTCATGATCGCGTTCATGCTTGCGCCCAAGAACCATGCACCGGTGAGGTAAAACACTTCTTTCGGTTCGTCCTGTCCCTGCTCCGGTGTGAAGAGGCGCGCCAAGCCTGCAAAGTCGATGGCGCAGAACGCGACGGCCAATACCGCCGACCAGCTCACGCCGAGCACGTCAATGCCGCCGATCAGGGTTGCCAGGGCATACTCGGTGGTAGCGAAATTGAACAGTTCGAATGCGGCCAACGCCGCGACCAATATCAGCCCAATGAATGTACCGCGCTGCAAGAATTGGGGTTTGTGGGCTGTGTTCCCCCGGTTAGGGTATACATATGCCATTGCTTTACCTACCTCCTCGGCGTTCTCGACGCCCCGGAATTGGGGTTGGGTGGCCGATTTGAGTGATGTTCTACTGCAATATAGCACACATGTTCTATAGCGTCAAGTCTTCTTTCTCTTCTGTTCGGTGGGAGCATCCCTCGTTGGGGGCGAGGAAGGCTTTACCACAGAGAGCACAGAGATCAGGGAGTTTGTTGCCCTCTACACTACTAATCCGGCAATCTCCCTAAATTCCAGGCTGAGCAGCAGCTTTCTTGCTCAATCAAACTTGTCTCTCACCCCGTAACCCTCTAAAATAAGATGCTATGATAATAATCCTTTAGGAGGGAAAAGCCCCGTGCTTCGACGTGTTGGAGAACAACGTATAAACCTGCCCGATGTGTTGGGGTATATCACCGGCAGCGCCGGCGTCCGGATGGGCGCGGTGCAGTGTGCGTTGGCGGTCAACCCACACAAGGTGCCGGCTGGACAAAACTTCGAGGCACTGTTATTAGTACAGGGGCTTTTGGACTGCCTGGTGGATGTGCATGTGCATATACTGCTGCCGGCAGAGGATGCGAAAGGTACGAAAGGCAGCTTCTTTGCCAAGTCTAACAAGCTGCTGTTGGGCCTGAGGCCGGCAGAGGTAGGGGTAGTGGTGCTGCCGCTATCGACCTCCCCGCTCACCGCGCCCTCAATCAAACCGCCGGAACCGGACAGCATCATCGTGCCTTTGGGCGGTCCCCCGGCAGGGGATACATCTTCGAGCTATGTATTGGGCGTGGCGATGAAGGTAAAGCGCACCGGCAAAGGGAAACAAGTGCGCCATATGGACAACCCGGTGCCCTTCGACCCGGATAAGGTCGATATGAACGAAGCGACATCCGCCCGCCTCAAGGCGCTGCGCAAGCTGGATTACAGCACCACCAAAGACAAACGCAACCGTTTGATTGCGCGCTTCGACGTGATCCCACCAATCGGGCCGGGCCTTGAGCTGAACCTGAAACCCGGCTGGGAAAGCCTGTGGACCATGCGAGACCATATAGACGAGACGGTCGTCACGGAGAAGATGGGCGCACAGGCCGAGGCGATGCTGCCGATGTTCCAACGCAATGCAGTGTTCAAACCGCTGCTGCGGCGCGTTCAAACTGCCTTCAAGAACGCAGGCTATCCCTTGCAGTCGGGGGAGGCTTTGTTTGTCACCAAGCTGCTGACCCTGGTGCTAGAGAACGGCGCGACGTTGGGGGTCGATCTGCCCACCCCACGTTGGTATGTAGGCTTATGTCGCCTCTTGTTCAGCGATGCGCGCGCCACAAAGAACGTCGAACGCTTGGTCACCCAGTTGCTCTGGAAAGATTTGCTCATAGATGCCGCCACTCTGGGCTTTGGCATGATCGCCACGGTCGCACATCAAGACCTCCCCGCCTTCCTATCTTCCGTGACCGGGCGACGCATCAAGACCGAAGAGACCGAAAGCCTCGTAGCCGGATATGGACAGAAGCTGTCCGGCGCGCTGTCGCTCAACGAACCTGCCACCGCGCCTATGCTTGGCTTCATCGATACCTATATGCCGCTGGTGTTGGGAGGACTGGTGGCGAACACATTGATTACCATGCCGGGCGAATCGGCACTAGATTCTGTTCATCTGTTCGAGAAAAACCGCGATCGCCGCCTCGGTGAGAAGACCGCCGACAACGCGCACATTTTCGATATTGTCGCCGTCCTGCTTAACCGTGGGTTTGATCTGCTAACTTAGCACTCCGTGGAGACGCGCCATCAACTTACCCCGGCCTCCCACACCCTAGAAGAGGCAGATTTTTAACGCACCTCCAATGGTTTTTTCGCGCGTTTTTGTTTATCATGTCATAAGGTGAAGTAATTAGGCTGAGGTAACTATGCAGCTCATGAGCCTTACCGCACCCCCTGCCGCACCGGGCGCATTTTCCCCCCTTAGTAGACAGGCGGGACATGAGAGGGTTAAGGTAAACAAAGCAAAGTAGTTGCCACAGGACACAAAGTAAGTAGAGGAATTTTAGCAATGATGCGATTTGAGCGCTTTACAGAACGTGCACAGGATGCCGCCGCCCGCGCTTACGAGATTTTGCAGCGCTACGGCCATAACCAAGTAGACACCGAGCACATCCTTCTGGCCCTCCTGGAGCAGCCAGACGGCGTGATTCCCCAAATCTTGGACCAGATGAAGGTCGATCAGGAGATGATACACACGCGCGTAGACGAGGTCTTAAAGGCCAGCCCCAAAGCGGCGATCTATGGCGGTGGCACCGGACAGGTTTTTATCACTCCGCGTGTCAAGCGGATCATCGACCTCGCCAACGACGAGGCCAACATCCTACGAGACGATTATATCTCCACCGAACACATCTTCTTAGCCGTGCTCAGCGAGCGTAACACGGCGGTTGCGCGCATCCTACAAGACGCCAACGTGACCAAAGAGCGCGTGCTGGAGGTGATTAAGGAAGTGCGCGGCGGCCAGCGTGTCACCGACCCGCAAGCCGAGAGCCGTTACCGCACCCTGGAGAAATACAGCCGTGACCTGACCCGCTTGGCCCGCGACTTTAGACTAGACCCTGTG